>JASLFS010000052.1 GCA_030150505.1 Vitreoscilla sp.
TGAAAAAGCAATAAACCCACCGCCCAGGTGGCGAAATTGGTAGACGCAGGGGACTCAAAATCCCCCGCCGCAAGGTGTGACGGTTCGAGTCCGTCCCTGGGCACCACAAAATAAACCGCATTTGCGGTTATTTTTTTGCCCATTTACTTCTTATTCATGACTCATCACTTTTCTTTTGATGATTATTTCACTCCCCTTCTTGACTCTGATAAAAAATAATTCTATATTAATCAAATAACCATTTATTTTAATGGCTTTATGAATTCGGGCGATTTACCTACTTGCAGCCCTAAAATAGCTAAAAAGGAGCTTTAAAGTGACTCATTCACAATCTCATCAGTTATATCCTATTCCCAATACCAATATTGAAATTTTCTTCGCTACCCAACCTGCATCTGAATTAATCGGCATTTATGCGAAAACATCAGGAAACTTTTTCCATCTAGGGCAATTTTCAGCTAAGCAACAAAAATGGTGGGAAGCAACCCAAACATTTTTAGAAAAAAGAAAACTCAAATCAGCAAGTCATTGGGAATACATCACCAGCCAATCTTTATTTAAAAAAAATCAAACCCAATTGTTTTCACAAACCAATATCACGCTTATTATGCTCAAACACATTGAGATATTAGCCAGTTGGTTTGCATTACAACGATTAAAGAACTTCAATCCAAAACCTGAGCAACGAGATACTCTCATTCATCAGGAAGAAAAGTTAAAAACCAAACTGCACTTAATTGGCTTTAACATTTAATAATTGGCCAATACCAGAACAAATGAAACATTCTGGTAAAAATGATTAATCCAAGCAAACCCAATAAAGACATACTTAAAACAACATTTCTCCCAATAATGAGTTATTTATATTTAGATTATTCTGATAATAAGCACAAACAAACATCTAAAATGATGTGTGATTATGGTAAAATTATGTTATTTATTTTAAAGACATCAGATTAATAATAATTTAACTCTCGGGAGAAAGTTGTGTCTGGTTCTCAACCTAATGTTTCAACAACATTACCAATCGGCGTTACCAAAGGTATTGCCATTACAACGGTTGCGGCTATTTTAGCTGTCATTTTATACAACATATTGCCTTACGACAGTAATGCCAATAAGGGTTTAGCTCTCTTACTCTTTATCGCTATTTTATGGTTTACAGAAGCGATTCACATTACCATCACTGCATTAATGATTCCTGTTTTAGGTGTCGCTCTCGGCCTGCCTGAGCTGACAACTAAAAAAGCACTAACCACGTTTGCCGACCCCATCATCTTTTTATTTTTTGGTGGCTTTGCATTAGCGACTGCCCTTCATGTTCAAAAATTGGATAAAAAAATAGCCTTTTGGCTTATTTCTTTATCGGGCTCGCATCTTGGTGTTGCTACTTTAGCTATTTTTGCTGTTACTGCTTTTTTATCAATGTGGATCAGCAATACCGCAACAGCTGCGATGATGCTACCTCTAGCACTCGGTATGCTTAGCCATTTAGACCAAGAAAAAGATAGAAATACTTTTGTATTTATCTTACTAGGCATTGCTTATTCTGCCAGTATTGGTGGCTTAGGAACACTTGTCGGCTCTCCTCCAAACGCCATTGCTGCAAAAGCTTTGGATTTGGATTTTGCGGGTTGGATGAAATATGGCTTGCCAATGATGTTGGTATTGCTTCCACTTATGTTGCTATCAATGTTTATTGTACTTCGCCCACGTTTGAATCAGAAAGTAACGGTTCAAACTGAAGAAATCCCATGGACTGCTCCACGCCTTATTGCACTAGTCGTTTTTATCATCACTGCTATTGCTTGGATTTTAGGCGATGTCTTAAAAGAAAATTTTGGTATTTCTAGTCCTGATACTTGGGTTGCCATTTGGGCAGCAATTGCCGTTGTTACCTTTGGCTTAGCCAGCTGGAAACAAGTCTCTGAAAATACAGACTGGGGTGTATTGTTCTTATTTGGTGGTGGTTTGACATTAAGTGCTTTATTAAAAGATTCTGGTGCTTCTTTGGTATTAGGTCAACAAGTTGCGAGCACTTTCGTACAAACCCATCCTTTAATTGTTATTTTTGTTGTTACAACTTTCATCATTGCACTCACTGAATTTACCAGTAATACAGCTTCTGCTGCTCTACTTGTTCCTGTATTTGCAACCATTGCTTCACAAATGGGCATGCCAGCGGAAGTATTGGTACTCATTATTGGTATTGGTGCATCTTGTGCATTTATGTTGCCTGTTGCGACACCACCTAATGCCATTGTTTTTGGCACAGGATTAATTAAACAAAAAGAAATGATTAACGTCGGTATCATCCTGAATATCTGTTGTATCATTCTCATTAGCTTATGGGCTTACTTCTTCTTACTATAAGAATCTCATAAAAAATACCCTGTTAAGCAACAGGGTATTTTTATATATTGGCATATCAATTTATTAATGAATAAACCATGACTTTACTTGAACATTTGCAATATCGTTCCCCACTAGAAAGAACTTGTCACGCTGTTTTATTTGAAGTAATTGGCATTATTACAAGTGCACCTATTATTCTATTACTGACCAATAAAAGTTTTCAAGAATCCACAGTGATTGCAACCATCGTATCCATCACGGCCATGATTTGGAATTATATTTTTAATGTTTTATTTGATCGATTTAAAGCAAAAATGAAAATCGAAAAAATGAGTTTTCGCTTACGAGTTATCCATGGCAGTATATTTGAAATCGGCTTAATTCTATTAACCGTTCCAATCATTTTCCTAACAATGGGATTGAGCTTGTATGAAGCTTTTATACTTGAATTATCTATGCTTCTTTATTTTTTCCCCTATACCATTATCTTTAATTGGCTTTATGACAAATTCAAACAATATTGGATTCAATCTCTTCAAAATAAAAAGCAACCATAAAAAAAGCTGCCTTAATGGCAGCTTTTTAAAACAGTGGTTTCAAAATTAAAAACCAGCAGCTTTTCTAAGTACATCGGCTTTATCCGTTACTTCCCAAGTAAAGCCATCTTCTTCTCGCCCAAAATGTCCATAAGCTGCAGATTTTTTGTAGACAGGTCTCATTAAATCCAACATCTGAACAATGCCTTTAGGACGCAAATCAAAATGCTCACGTACCAACTGAATCAAATCTGCTTCAGGAAGCTTGCCTGTGCCAAAAGTATCAATGGCAATAGAAGTTGGCTCAGCAACACCAATTGCATATGAAACTTGAATTTGACATTGTGATGCCAAACCAGCTGCCACAATGTTTTTAGCAACATAACGACAAGCATAAGCCGCAGAACGGTCAACCTTGGTAGGATCCTTACCAGAGAATGCACCGCCACCATGAGGAGCAGCACCACCATAAGTATCAACAATAATCTTACGACCGGTTAAACCACAATCTCCTTGCGGTCCACCAATCACAAAACGACCAGTAGGGTTAATCAAATACTTGGTATTTTCACCCATGAATTCAGCAGGCATAATTGGCTTAATAATATGCTCAATAACAGCTGCTCTTAATTCTTCATATTCAATTTCAGGAGCATGTTGCGTTGATAATACAATGGTATCAATCCCTTTAACACGTCCTGTTTCTGAATCATAAACACAAGTAATTTGTGCTTTTGCATCAGGTCGCAACCATGGCAATGTACCATTTTTACGAACTTCACTTTGTCGCTGCATTAATCGATGTGCATAATAAATAGCAAATGGCATTAGTGTTGGTGTTTCATCACAAGCATAACCAAACATTAGACCTTGGTCACCAGCGCCTTGATCTAAATCGATACCTTCACCTTCATTAACACCTTGTGCAATATCAGGAGATTGCTCATCATAACCAACCAATACTGCACAACCGTTAGCATCAAAGCCCAAATCAGAGCTGTTGTAACCAATTTCTTTAATGGTTTCTCGTGCAACTTTAATATAATCAACACGTGCAGTCGTTGTTACTTCACCTGCTAATACAACTAAACCAGTATTAACCAATGTTTCTGCAGCAACACGTGCTGCAGGATCTTGGGTCAAAATAGCATCTAAAATAGCATCAGAAATCTGATCAGCCACTTTATCTGGATGACCTTCTGAAACTGACTCAGATGTAAATAAAAATTCACTCATGTAAATACCTTGTCAAATACAGCATTTTTTGTGTCTGTTTGCTAAAATAGCTTTTCTAGTACCAATGGATGACGGGACACTATGCAGTTTTTTGTTCGATTACTATTTCAATGTTTGGCTTATTTGCCTTTGCCTATTTTACATCTATTAGGCAATGTTTTGGGGCAAATGGCTTATTGGTTCGCGCCAAAGATGCGTGAGCGTGTACGAGAGAACCTAACCATTGGCAAAATCATTGAAGATTATCAAAATAGTGATGTAATCGTCAAATCGATACTACAACACATTATGAAATCTGCCCTTGAATTACCCATTGCATGGTTTCGCTCCCCCAAACACATTTCTTCATTATTTAAAGAAACGGAAGGCTGGGAACACATTCAAGAAGCTCTTGATAAGCAACAAGGTTTATTGCTAATTACACCACACTTGGGCAGCTACGATTTAGCTGGTCGTGAAATTAGCCATCAACTTCCCTTTCCATTAACAGCTATGTTTCGCCCACCAAAATTATCATGGTTAGAGCCAATCATGACTTCGGGACGAGAACGAGATAAAGGTCGAACAGCAACAGCGGATGCACAAGGTGTTCGTACGGTATTAAAAGCTTTACGTAATCGAGAAGCAACCATTATCCTACCTGATCAAGTACCCCATGGTGGCGATGGAATTTGGGCAAAATTTTTTGGGAAAAATGCTTACTCTATGACATTAGCGGGAAAATTAGCCAATATGAAAAATGTACAAACATTATTTTTTATTGGTATTAGACTACCAAAGGGGCAAGGATTTAAACTACTCATTGAACCATTACTAACACCAACCAATGGCGATAAGCAGCATGACACTCAAGTCATCAATGATCAAGTTGAATCTTTAGTACGCCGTTATCCAGAACAATATTTATTTAGCTATAAACGCTTTAAAACACCAGCGGGTGCAGATCCAGCCCCTAATGATAATTAAAACAGGCCACCTGAACAGAGAAAAATATGAAATTTGCTTTTTTATTGTTACGTTTACTACAATATTTACCCCTTTGTTGTATCCACTTTTTAGCACGCGGCACCGGCAACTTATTGTATTTAATTTTAAAAAAACGACGCCATTTTGGCTTAATAAATTTACAAAAATGCTTTCCTGAGTGGAGCGATTCCCAACGAAAAACCACGATTCGCAAGCATTACCAACATATGGCAATGCTAATTTTAGAATATGGTATTTGTTGGTACAGTCCTGCAAAACGATTGCAAAAATTGGTGCATTACCAAGATAAGCACTATTTAGATGATGCTTTGGCCAATGGCGAAAAAGTTATTTTACTTTATCCTCATTTTACGTCATTCGAATTAGCCGTTTATCGTTTGAATCAAGACGTTCCTCTTATTAGTGTTTATTCTCAACAAAAAAATAAAAACATGGATGAGCAAGTTTTAAAAGGTCGCCATCGTTATAACAATGTTTTTTTAGTTGCCCGCAATGATGGCTTACGTAGCATCATTAAAACCATTCGCAAACACAATGCACCATTTTTATATTTGCCAGACCAAGATTTTGGCGCAAAAGACTCAATTTTTGTGGATTTCTTCGCTCAAAAAACAGCTACAATCACAGGTCTCAGCCGTATTGCTGCATTAACCAAAGCAAAAGTCATTCCAGCAATCCCTATTCGCCAGGCAAACGGTACTGTTAACCTTCGCTTTTATCCTGCCTGGGAAAGCTTCCCTAGCGATGATGCCATAGCAGATACTCAACGCATGAATGACTTTATTGAAGAACGTGTGCGAGAACATCCGGAGCAATATTTCTGGTTACATAAACGCTTCAAAACCAGACCAGAGGGTGAAGCCAGTTGGTATTAAAAAAAAGACTACTTGAATTTCTACAAGTAGTCTTTTTAATAACAAGGCTCACTGGCGATACCTACTTCAAATATCAACAACCCAGTAATACATCACTGTTATCAACTATTAATAAAATAAACTAATTGAAACCTCTTAAATCACGTATTGACTTAGGTACAATAAATCTATTGTAAATGGCGTCCTTGCCAAAAATATCGCCAAACAAAAGCAGGAAAGGCAAACACACAAAACATTGCCCACGTTACTGCATAAAACTCCCAATCTTGCTGATGTACAGTACCTACTTGCCCTTCTAATCCTCGAGCAACAAGC
>JASLFS010000055.1 GCA_030150505.1 Vitreoscilla sp.
TTTTTGATTACTAGACAGCATAGATAGAACTTGTCAAAATGCACATAATTTATGCTAATAAATTTTATAAGAGGGTAATTATGTCAGCAAAACCAAAGCAGCCACGTAAAGAACTAACCTCATTAAGACTTGAGCCTCATGTGAAATACTTAGCAGAAATTGCAGCCAGAGAGCAAAGAAGAACCCTAACTAATTATATAGAATGGGTGTTAGAGAAAAGTTTTGAGAAAGTTATTATTGAACTGAGTACTGGTGTAACTGATGAGTTAGCAAATGTCGGTAGTGATTTATGGGATGTATATGAATCTGTAAGGTTTATTAAATTAGCAATTTTAAAGCCAGATTTGTTATCATATGATGAACAGTTATTGTGGAAAAGTATTTATCGCTATGACTGGTTATTGATTGATAAGAGTCTAGGATGGCAGATTGATAATATTAAACAGCCCTTAGCTGAAGCTATGTGGCCATATTTGTCAGTACAACAACCTACAAGCCTGCAGGTTAGTAAAGAGCAATTAGAGGCTCTTAAAATATTAGGTGAAATGGGTGAGTTATTTGAGTTTGCAAGGAAAAATAATTTACCAGAAGATGATATTTTATTTTTGCAAGAACGATACAGTACTAAGGCAGTAGATTAATTTATTAAGGTAAGATAGAAGGTAAGATAATTCTTACCTTTAATAAAGATAATATATATCATATTGTTATATTTAATATCTAATCCTGCCCCCGCAACCACTGATAAAAATAAAACCGCTTAAAGCGGTATTTTTTTTGCCTAAAGAAAATGCGGCTTGGGGAAATCAATTGTTAATTGGTTGTAAGAATAACAATATTGAATTTCCCTAGTTGTGTAGTGATTATTTTGTTTCAATATGCTTTTGTATTTCTAAGTCAATAAAAGCATCAATCATGCTATTGAAAATAGTAGTCGCAACATGGGTATCAAGACCAAAATCTTTAGCTTGTATTTGTATGCTTTCAATAATTTCCGCTCTTCTATGGGGAGCAGGAATATCTGCAATATTGGTTTTTAATTCTGCTGCACGTTCGACGTATGTTTGTCTGGTTGCCAATAGCTTTAATAATTCACTGTTTATTTTGTCAATTTCTTGGCGGACATCATTCATATTGCTACATTGATCTGCTGTCATGTTATTTTTCTCTTTGTTATTAATGGATTGGTTGGTACTTTTAAGCTATAGCAGAAGGCAATCATTTTCTATTGGGTTTCTTTTGTAGTAGCCATAAAAAAACCGCTGATGCGGTTTTGAGAGAGTAATTTATTGAGATTGGCGAATGGTACTAGCCATTTGCACGAATGCACCGCTTAAATCGGCATCGTTATCTGAAAAAATTGTTGCCCTGACCATTAAATCATCTTGTTCAAAAACCATTCCCGTTACTGTTAACTGTTTGTTTTTTACTTGTGCAATTTTGGTGTTTTGCATGCTTTCAGGTAACTTGGGTTTTAAGGTTTCAATGGTTGCATCTGGAATGCTAGCCGCTAAGCCGTCTTGCATGGCATTGAGTAGATATTGGTAAGTATCTTTGTCATGATTAACCACGACTTCTAAGCGCATCATTGATGATTCAGATAAGTCACTGATGACGACATCTTTACCAGGTTCTTCTCCGGATAATAAAAAACCTGAAGGTAAATAAATTTGATAAGCAAGTTGTTCGCTTTTTTGTGGAAAAGCCAATGCTGTTTGTTCTTGCCCTAATTGTGAGTATTGAATTTCAATGCTTTTGGGATGAGGCAATGGTGTTGCCAATGTTGTGTTATCGCTGGCTACTTCTGAAGCCATATTGTCATTGCTTGCGATAGGTTGGTTTGGCTCGCCTGGGCATGCGGTTAGAAATACAGTGCAAATACAAGCGAGTAACCATGATTTTTTCAACATTGACAACGTCCTTTATTGATTAATAACCAAGTCTTTGGCAAATGGTTGAAATTAAGCCTGCTTGGTTAAGGGTATAAAAATGTAAACTAGGTGCACCTTGGCTTAATAATCTATCACATAAATCAGTTACAACATCGAGTCCTAACGCTTTAATTGACGCTGTATCGTCTGCATAAGATTGTAGTTTTAAGCGTAACCAACGTGGGATTTCTGCTCCGCACATATCAGAGAAACGAGCCAGTTTGCTAAAGCTAGCAATGGGCATAATGCCCGGCACAATTGGTATGTCAATGCCTTTGCCACGAACTTCATCGACAAAGGCGAAGTATGAATCAATATTATAAAAATATTGAGTGATTGCTGAGTTCGCTCCAGCTTGGCATTTACGCACAAAGTTATTGATGTCATCTTCAGCGCTGCGTGCTTGTGGGTGGTACTCAGGGTAGGCAGCTACTTCAATATGAAAATAATCGCCATGTTCTTCACGAATAAATTGTACCAATTCGTTGGCATAGCGAAAACCACTGGTTAAGCCCATGCCTGAAGGAATATCACCACGCAATGCAACAATGTGGCGAATACCATGATTTTTATAGGATTGAACAACTTGGGCAATTTCTTCTTTGCTGGTGCCAACACAAGAAACGTGTGGTGCTGCTGGAGTCCCTTCTTCCATAATATCAAGCACAGTTTGTAGTGTGCCATCTTTGGTGCTGCCCCCTGCGCCAAATGTACAGGAGAAAAATTCAGGGTCAAATTGCCGCAATTGTTTGCGTGTTGTTTGTAATTTGGCACGCCCTTCAGGGGTGCGAGTGGGGAAAAATTCAAAGCTAAGTTGTTTTTGGTTCATTATTATTCTCTTTATTGGTGGTGGTTTTGCACTGGTTAAATGCAAAACCACGTGGTTATCTAATTTTTCAATCTAAACTCCGCTGCTTTCGCATGAGCAGTTAAGCCTTCTCCATGTGCCAATAGGCTGGCAATTTTGCCTAATTTTTGAGCACCTTCTTCTGATACTTGAATTAAGCTTGAGCGTTTTTGAAAGTCATAAACGCCCAATGGTGAAGCAAAGCGGGCAGTGCGACTGGTTGGTAAAACATGGTTTGGGCCCGCACAGTAATCACCTAAACTTTCACTGGTGTAAGGTCCCATAAATATGGCACCTGCGTGGCGAATTTTTTGGGTATAAGCTTCGGCATTGGTAATGGATAATTCCAAATGCTCTGGCGCAATATAATTGGCAATGTCGCATGCTTCTTCTAAATCTTTTACCAAAATCATCGCACCACGATTTTGTAAGGATGCATTGATAATGTCAGCTCGTGGCATATCTTGAATTAATTCTTGCATTTGCTCTTGGACATCATGCAAATATTGCTCACTGGTACTAATTAAAATAGCTTGTGCAATTTCATCATGTTCTGCTTGGCTAAATAAATCCATTGCAACCCATTTTGCAGGCGTCGAGCCATCGGCAATAACTAAAATTTCACTTGGGCCTGCAACCATATCAATGCCAACGACACCAAATACTCGGCGTTTAGCCGCTGCTACAAACGCATTACCAGGTCCAGTAATTTTATCAACTTGGGCAATGGTTTCTGTGCCATAAGCCAAAGCTGCTACAGCTTGTGCGCCACCAATGGTGTAAACCTGAGTTACACCAGCAACATATGCTGCTGCCAGTACAATATCGTTGCGCTCACCTTTTGGTGTTGGCACAACCATGATGATTTCTTTGACACCAGCAACATGGGCTGGCATGGCATTCATCATGACAGAACTTGGGTAAGAGGCTTTGCCGCCGGGTACATAAATGCCTACCCGATCTAAAGCGGTAATTTGTTGCCCCAATAATGTGCCATCTTCATCGGTATAAGACCAAGATGCTTGTTTTTGATGTTGATGATAAGTTTCGATGCGTTTTGCCGCTGTTTTTAAGGCTTCCTGAACGTTTTCAGGCAGCCTATCAAAGGCAGCTTTCAATTGATCTTGTGATAATGTTAAATCTGCCATGCTTTGCGCTTGGGTATGATCAAAACGATTGGTATATTCTACAACCGCTTGGTCGCCACGGTTTTGTACATCATGGCAAATATTGGCCACAATTTGGTCAATTTCAGGATTTTGAGCAGTTTCAAATGCCAATAATTCTTTTAAATTTTGTTGGAAATTGGCATCCGTGGTACGTAGCTGTTTCATACTATTTAATCTCTTTTATGTTTGATTATCATGTCTTATTTTTATAATTGATATGTAACCATACCATTATTTGTAATGACTAGATAATTGAAATTTATTAATTCATGTATTAATTGATTTAAGAGTTGGTCTTTCGTGTTTCGACCTAGCCAAGAGCGCATACTGTTGCGCAAAGCAGCCTCTTTTTGTGGCAAACTGCGTGAATTGCATTTTTTTAAAATAACCACAATTCGTATAGCGTGTTCACTTAACTCGTTTTGTTTATTGACTAACTCGCCATCAATATTAGGATAATGTAAACGATTGCCATTAATTTGCAATAGGTTTTGATGCTGAAGTAAAGCAATAATTCCTTCAGCCAGTTTAGGAGAGTATTCTAGATAGGTTCTATTATTAATATGCTGTTGAATGACATTGTTTAATGCCAAAATTGTTCTTGGATGTCGGGCGATAATCTCGTTTAACAATCGTTTTTCAAAATCTTTTTTACTTAAAGAAAAAGTCAGCTCTTGGTCGTTTTTTTCCATCAAACCATATTGTATTAATTTGGTTTTAATTTGCTTAATAACGATTTTTCGCTGCTCTTTATCCTTAATGCCCAATTCTTTTTTAACCAAGCTTTTGAGTATTTTTTTAAACTTATCCACATTTTTTGGTAATTTTTGTGGGTAATTGACCAATTTGTATAAAATGGCTCTAAAGGCAGCAAGGGGAATATCAATTTGCACTGAAACTTCAGCAGCTTCTTGAGCCAATTGTTTTTGAGGAACAATGGTTTTTCTACGAATGTTTTTGGCCGTTTGTTCATGGCGAATTTGGCTAATAATACTATCGTAGTCCGTATCCTTCGACAAAATAGTAATATCAGCATTTTTGTCTTCAGAGATAATTCGCCCTAGATAATAAGTTAAGCAAAAATCCAATGAATTTTTTCCAGCTTGTACTGTATGAATAAAATGAATGTTTTTGACATTGGCTTGTAATTGGCACAATGATTCGGATAAGCAAATATCCATTTTTTTCTGATGCGCACCAATAAATAACCAAATATTGAGCTCAGGGTTGATTAAGCTGTCTAATTGTTTTGGTTGCAAGTTTTCAAAATCAATCAGTAAATGCTGCATGGTTATTGGTCCTTACATAATAAAAAAGCTGCAATGAGCAGCTTTTTTTACACTTGAGTCAGGCGCTCAAAAACATCAATAATGGGTTGAATCGAATCGTACTTCATTTTTAAGGCCGCTTTATTCACCACAAGGCGACTAGAAACATCACAAATATGTTCAACAGCTTGTAGATTATTCGCTTTTAACGTCCCGCCAGTTGAAACCAAATCGACAATCACATCAGACAAACCAACCAAAGGCGCAAGCTCCATTGAACCATATAGTTTAATCGTATCAATATGTACGCCTTTATGAGCAAAATGTTCTGCTGCAATTTTTGGGTATTTGGTTGCAACACGTAAACGTTGTCCGGGTTTAGAAATACTATCGTAATCACGGTTATTTTGAATAGCAACCATCATGCGGCAAGTGGCAATATGTAAATCTAATGGTTGGTACAGTCCTTCACCACCATGCTCAATGAGCACATCTTTACCAGCAATGCCTAAATCAGCAGCGCCATATTGCACATAAGTAGGCACATCAGTCGCACGAACAATAACAACTTGAATATGAGGATGATTGGTACCAATAATCAATTTACGAGATTCTTCAGGATGCTCCGTTGGTACAATGCCAGCTTCAGCTAGTAACGGTAATGTTTCTTCAAAGATTCGACCTTTTGATAAGGCAATGGTTAATGGCGTAGTCATACAACAATCACAATCAATTAAAATAAGCCTTGTGCAAATGTTTGCCAAAGGCAGGGATAAGATTGCAATCTGGTTATTGCAATCAACGAAAGAATGAAGCTGTTTTTATGTGGATATTTTTTTCAAAAAACAGCTTGCTTATCAAGATAGTGCCAAAAATCATCGGCAAAGACAATGTTAATTTGCTGAAATAAATAAAAATAATCATGGTTTTCATGTAAATTCAAGCTAAAACAATGTCATGCAGATTGGTAGCCAATTAATTTTCTAATTCAATTAAGGCTTTTATATCGGTTGCAATTTGTTTTGCTGGCACACCATGCGGTTCGTAAACAACCGTTTCATTTTGACTGTTTAATAAATACGTTCCTGTGCTGTGGTCCATGAAGTACAAGCCATCATCACGAGTGACTTTTGTAGCAGTGACATGCCAATCTTTTTTAAGTTGATTTAATTTACTGTCATCTTCAGGCCATAAGCCAATGAAATTTTCATTAAATAAAGGCACATATTTGGATAATAATTCTGGCGTATCGCGTTCTGGGTCAATGGTAATAAAATAAACCTGAACATCTTTGGCTTGATCGCCTAGCATATTCATTGCTTCGTTATAACTTAGTAAATTGGTTGGGCAAATATCAGGGCAGTGAGTGTAGCCAAAGATAATAACTTTTACTTTGCTGGTGTCGTCACTGAGTTTGATAGATTGATTCAAATGGTTGGTTAGCTCAAAATCCGCCCCAATTTTTTCGTTGCGAATATCACTTCCTAAAAAAATCTCTTGATGTGGTGTATTTTCTACGCTTGCAGCTGAAGCACTGGTTTCCACAGGTTCTGATGGTGATGCACTAGGTTGGCAAGCTGTTAGAAAGGCACTGGATAATAATAGGGCAATTATACTGCGATAAAGCATGGTAACCTCGAAGTAACGAATTGAATTTTAACTTGTATTATAGTGATTAAAATACAGTGTTAGCTGTGGCGAATTGCCGCAGTCTGTTTTGATTGGATTATCATAAAATAACAGGCCACCCAAAATGGGTAGCCTGTTTGTTTTTAAAGGGGGAAATATTAAGCTAAACGCTCAATCTTCGCACCCACACCACCTAATTTGGTTTCAATGTTTTCATAGCCACGGTCAAGATGATAAACACGTTCTACAATGGTTTCACCTTTTGCAACCAAGCCTGCAATAACCAAACTAGCAGATGCACGTAAATCAGTTGCCATAACACAAGCACCAGAAAGCTCTTCAACGCCCTGAATAATAGCGGTATTACCTTCATCTGAAATGTTGGCACCCATGCGATTTAGCTCAGGGACATGCATGAAACGGTTTTCAAAAATGGTTTCAACCACTTTGCTGTTGCCATTGGCAATGGCATTCATGGCCATAAACTGCGCTTGCATATCTGTTGGGAACGCAGGGTAAGGTAAAGTGCGGATATCAACAGCATTCGGACGATTTTGCATATCGATTAAAATCCAATCATCCCCAGCTTCAATAATGGCACCTGCTTCAACGATTTTATCTAAAATCGCTCCCATGGTTTGTGGCGCAGCATTGCGAAGCAATACTTTACCGCCAGTCATTGCCACAGCGCATAAGAAGGTACCAGCTTCAATGCGGTCAGCAACCACAGCATGTTTTGCGCCGTGTAAAGCTTCCACGCCCTCAATGGTTAATGTTGATGTGCCAATACCTTGAATATTCGCACCCATTTTAACCAAGCATTCAGCCAAATCTGTCACTTCAGGTTCTGTCGCACAGTTTTCTAAAACTGTTGTACCTTCAGCTAATGTGGCAGCCATCAATAAATTTTCAGTACCGCCAACTGTTACCATGTCCATAACAATGCGAGCACCTTTTAGGCGTTCGGCTTTGGCTTTCACATAACCATGTTCAATGGTGATTTCAGCACCCATGGCTTCTAAGCCTTTTAAGTGCTGGTCAACAGGGCGAGAGCCAATAGCGCATCCGCCTGGCAAGCTAACTTGTGCTTCACCAAAATGAGCTAAGGTTGGACCCAAAACGAGAATTGAAGCTCGCATGGTTTTAACTAGCTCGTATGGTGCGCAAGTGTTATTTAATCCACCACAATTGATTTCAAATTCTTGAACATTATCTGTTAAAACACGAACGCCCATGCCTTGTAACAATTTTTGCGTGGTTTTAACGTCGCGCAACATTGGAACATTGGTCAAATGCAATGTTTCTTTGGTTAGCAACGCTGCACACATCAAGGGTAAAGCAGCATTTTTAGCGCCAGAGATAGTGATTTCGCCATTTAGTGGACCATTGCCAACAATGCGTAATTTATCCATTTTTAACTTTCATTTTATTGCGCAAGGCGCGAATTATCGACTTGCCCACTCAGTTGGCGTTGCTGCAGTAGCGATAGACAACGCATGAAGTTCGTTGCTCGCAATTTTGTCTGCTAAACCATCTTTAATAAGGCGGTGACGGGCTAGGCGTGATTTTCCTTCAAATTGTGAAGAAACAATGTGTGCAAAAAAGTGATGTCCATCACCTTCAACTTCAATGTGTTCACATGGTACAACTGCACCAATCATTTCTTTAACTTCTGCTGGAGTAAGCATGTCTTAATCTCTCAACTTATAACCTGATTTTAAAACGGCATGGATGGCAAGGCTTAACACAATCCAAAATCCAGCCACAACTGTTAATGATACCCATGGTGAGGTATCTGAGATGCCAAAAAAACCAAAGCGAAAACCATCAATCATGTAAAAAACAGGATTGAAATGGCTAATGTTTCGCCAAAATGGTGGCAGCGTATTAATTGAATAGAATACGCCTGATAAAAATGTAAGCGGCATGATTAAAAAATTCTGGAATGCAGCCAATTGATCAAATTTTTCAGCCACAATACCAGCTAACAAGCCTAAGGTTGCCATAATAGCACAAGCTAAAAGAGCAAACATTAAAGCCCAGAAAAAATGTACTGGCCAAGTTAAGCCAAAGAAAGATGTAACAGCCAGAACACCAACACCAACAAGCAAGCCCCTAACAATTGCCGCACAAACATAGGCTGAGAAAAAAGCTTGTGTGGAAATGGGAGGTAGTAAAATAAATACCAAGTTTCCAGTAATGCGAGATTGAATCAAGCTACTTGAAGCATTGGCAAAAGCATTTTGTGCCATTGACATCATGGCTAAACCTGGAATTAAAAAGGCGGTATAGGCAACTCCAGGATAAATATCAGCTTGGTTTTTCATTACATGAGAAAAAATAAGCTGATAGAGTAAAGCGGTTAAAACGGGTGCGGATAATGTTTGGAAGCCAACTTTCCAAAAGCGTAATACTTCTTTTTTGAAGAGAGTATAAAAACCTGTCATGTTCATGTTGTTTCCCTATTTGTTTGTGTCATGCATCATTTTTAGGAAGACTTGTTCTAAGTCATTTTCCAAGACTGACAAATTTTTCAAATCAACATTGTCGTATTGTAATGTTGAAAGCACAAAAGCCAATTGAGCATAATCGTCTAGTTGCAATGTATGGGTATTGCCATCAGAGTTTTGTAACCATTTATGCAGATTTTCAGGCAGCTTGTTATTGATGTTAATTTCAATACGAACCCCTTGTTCTGAGTGCAATAAGTTTTCAGTTTTGTCTAAAGCCAATAATTCACCATGTTTCATCATGGCGATTCTATTGCATAATGTTTGAGCTTCTTCTAAATAATGCGTTGTTAGAATAATAGTATGACCTTGTTGATTTAAGTCTTGGATAAAAGTCCATAGATTTTGGCGCAATTCCACATCGACACCAGCTGTGGGTTCATCTAAGACAATTACTGGAGGGCGATGTACCAATGCTTGAGCCACCATCACTCGGCGTTTCATGCCGCCAGATAAATTGCGAGTATTGGTATTGGCTTTATCATCTAAACCTAAACGGAATAATAATTCATCAATCCATTTTTCATTATTTTTGATACCAAAATAGCCTGATTGAAATTTCAAGGCTTCCCTAACGGTAAAAAAGGGATCAAAAACCAACTCTTGTGGCACCACGCCCAGATTCATGCGGGCTTGGTAAGCATCACGTCTGGTGTCATGTCCCATGATGCTGATGTTGCCTTCAGTTAGCTTATTTAAACCAGCCATGGCTGAAATTAAAGTTGTTTTGCCGGCGCCATTGGGACCTAATAAGGCAAAAAATTCCCCTTGTTCGACAGTGAAACTGACGCCTTTTAATGCTGAAAAACCATTTTTATAGGTTTTGTGGGCATTCTCAATGATTAAAGCTTTGTTAGACATACCGACCTTTTAATGTGTTTTGAAAAAACAAAGCGGACATGTGCCCACTTTGTTTGTGAATGAGGTGCTGCACGTCACGTATTAATAACGATATTGTGCAAGTTTGGCTTTGATTTTGGGTAATGCTGCTCGGGCTGCATCTTCGCCTAATTTAATCGCTTGGGTACGTTGATCAAAACCACCAACGGCGCCTAATTTTTGGACTTGTGGACGAATGATAATATCAGCATGCTTTAATTCATTGTTTAAAGCAGCCGTACTCATGATATTAAGGCTTTGGTCTAAATAGCTAAAAAAGCCGCCGTCACTCATTTTTGCTGGTTTTTGTGAAATATCGACTGCAATAATCACATTTGCACCCATGTTTTTAGCTGCAGTTACGGGAACTGGAGCAGTTAAGCCGCCATCAATGTATTTCTTTTTACCAATAACAACTGGTTGGAAAACATTAGGAACGCTGGCTGAGGCACGGACTGCTTGCCCAGTATTACCTGAACGAAAAACAATCATCTTGCCTGTGTCTAATTCAGTTGCTACCGCACCAAATTTTTTCTTCAAATTTTGAATGGGTTGGTTTTTAACCTTTTGGTTAATTAAATCTTGTAGTTTTTGACCTTTAATAAACCCTGTGGTTGAAAGAGTCAAATCGGCTAGTTTATATTTGTCTAAAATCTCAGCTTCCAATTCCAAGCGGTCAGCACTCATACCTGACGCATATAAACTACCTACCACTGAACCCGCACTGGTACCAGTAACAATGCTAATCGGAATGTTATTTTCTTCTAGAACCTTGATAACACCAATGTGCGCAAAACCTTTGGATGCGCCGCCGCCAAGAGCTAGTGCAATCGTTGCTTTGGGTTTTTGAGATGGGGGTGTTGTCTTTGGTTTACTATCACCAAGTACACCACAACCGCTTAGCAAAACAGTGCCGATAACTGCGGATAATAAAGAATTTTTAAGCTTAATCATGGGATGGATGACCTTAAAAGGAATTATTTTTTGGATAAAATTGCACCATAGATTCGTTTTCAGGGAGCATTAGTTTTTTGATTGCATGCCCAAAAATGATTTCCAGTGTAATGTGGTTAATTTCGCCATTATCAATGGCTTGAGTAATAATGTCTTGTGCCAGTACTTGCTGTTCCGGAGCAATTTGGAGCAATGACCACAACGGAAGCAATTTTAAATCTTGCCAAAATCGCTGGCTATTTTTATATTCTAAAGTTAAATGCTCCATGTCCATTACAGGGTCATAAAAGCCATGGTGAAACAGCATATCGCCAATATCATGCATATCCCAAACTTTGGGCATGCTGGTGGTAATTTGGTTTTTTTGTAGCACTTGAATAATCTCTTGGAACGTATCAGGGCCAAAGTAGCTAAAAAACACCATGCCATCTACGCGTAAAATATCGGACCATCGCTCAAACAATACGGTAGGTTCTGTTGCTTGAAATAGTCCCAAATTACTCCAAACCATATCGGCTGATGCACTTGGATATGAGGCATCCAATGCTTGCTGGTGTTGAGTAACCTTGTCTTTACTTAGTTTTTGCCAAAGTGCTTTTTTTTGTTGGCGTTGTTGCTTGCTGATGAATAGCGCTTGTTGCTGACTATCTATTTCGGTTAATTGACTATTGGGATAGCGATTCGCCAGTAATTCTCTGCTTTCATCAAAGTCACAGCCAGCTAAAATAATGGCTTCTGGTTTTGTTTTTAGCCAATCTAGACGAGCATCCATGTTTTTCGCTAAATAACGATGGATAAACCAATCATCTGGTTGGTGCTCTATAGTATTGTTCATGATTGTTTGTTCCAAAATTCCGTCATAATTTCAATAAACTCCGATTCATGCGATAAGAAAACTGCATGGGCAGCTTGGTCGACAATGTTTAATTCATTATGAGGGATGTGTTCGTGTAAGTATTGACCCATTGCTACAGGAGTAATGGCGTCTTTGTTGCCAAAAATCAAGCAGCAAGGTGTTTTAATATTTGCCAGAATGGCACGAGCATCACTGTTGTGAATGCATTCTAGAGCGCTGATTAACCCGCCCGGACTACCATACTGAGTAATAGATGGCATGAGCTGATCGATAATACCGCTTTGTTCTTTGCGGTATAAAAATTGCAACTGTAGAAATTGCTTCATGTATTTTGCGTAGTCAGTGGGAAATAAATCCGCCATTTTATCAATGGCTGGATTTTTTAACCCTGCTGAATAATCATCATCTCTTAATAATTTTGGAAACGTAGAAGTGAGTACCAAACTGGCCACTTTTTCTGGATGGCGTTCAGCAATATACATGGCGATTAACCCGCCTAAGGACCAACCAACTAAATGGGTTTTATTATGCAGTCGATGGGCAAACTCATCAGCTATTTCAACGACATCAAAATGGTTTTGTTCATCAGAGCGAGTGCCGTGACCAGGTAAGTCCCACGATTGGTAGTTGAACTTATCATGGTTTGGTAGCTCCTTGATGAGATGGTCGAAAATATGGTGGTTAGCAGCCCAGCCATGTAAGAAGCAAACATTGTGTGGAGTGTTCATGAAAAACTATCTTTTGCAGCGTTATCGCTTATTAAAGAATCAATGCTATGGCAAAGCATGCGTGCTTTGTCATGGTTCAATCGATTCAGGGGTGGTTTGTCAGTCTTGTGAAGCCATTGTTTTTTCGTTACAAATGCCTCACTCACAGTGTCAGTATTGTAACAAGATATTATCACATGCAGAAGAAATGCTAATTTGTGGGCAATGTCAGCAAAAAGAACACCATTATCAAGCCATTTGGAGCAGCTTCCATTATCAAGAGCCATTAAGCCGTTTGCTGCATATGCTGAAATTTCAACAACAAATTGCTTGGGCAAGTATATTGGCTAAATGGATGTTACAAGCTCCACCTCCTTGGTTACAGCAGGTAGAAATCGATACCATTGTACCAGTTCCATTAAGTAAGAAACGTTTATACACACGAGGTTTTAATCAAAGTTTTGAATTGGCAAATGTATTGGCAAAGGAATATTGTCTGCCTATTAATTCATCACTTATTGGGCGAGAACATCGTTTAGCGCAAAGCCAATTATTAGCAAAAAAACGGCAGTTAAATGTCAAAAATGCGTTTGAGATTCAGCCAGCCGTTAAAAATCGTAAGCTGCTGTTAATCGATGATGTTGTGACCACACATGCAACAGTGAGTGAAATTGCCCAAAATCTAAAACACATGGGGGCTGAGGCAGTTTACGTTTGGGTGCTACTTAGCGGCTAAATAAAAAATATTTGACCTAGATTAATTAATTCGGGCATAGTTGCCTCTTTAGTAAGTATCTGATTTTTATGTTTAGCGTTGTTTTATACCAACCAGAAATACCGCCTAATACAGGCAATATTATTCGTTTATGTGCCAATACAGGCATTGATTTGCACCTAGTAAAACCACTTGGTTTTCCTCTTGATTCAGCCAAAATGCGCCGCGCTGGTTTAGATTATCATGAGTTTGCTAATGTGATTGTTCACGAGAACTATCAAGATTGTTTAGCAGCTTTATCTGGACGCCGTATTTTTGCACTGACTACCAAAGGGCGCTCTCGCCCAGATCAAACTCAGTTACAAGATGGTGATGTCTTTATGTTTGGTCCAGAGACACGCGGATTGCCAGCAGAAATTTTAGATACGTTGCCGGCGGAGCAGAAATTGCGATTGCCAATGAAGCCCGGTAGCCGAAGTATGAATTTATCCAATACTGTTGCCATTATGGTTTTTGAAGCTTGGCGACAGTTAGATTTTATTGGTGGTGAATAACTCACCACTTTTGCCAAATCATTTGGCATGACGTTATTAACTCGATTAAGGAGGTTGTTTTGGTTAAAAATGTGTTTTTCGTCAGTTTGGTGGCGATCGTTGGATTAATGAACAGTCTATTGTCACCTGCAGCTGCTGAACCACAAGCTGCCAAAACAAACTTAGTAGCTAGCTCCCGAGCAACTACTGCACAAGCACCAGATTCTATCGTGAAGGCTGAAAGTTTAATTCGCAGTGCTAACTTGAGTTATAAAGTAGCTGGCAAACGATATTATCCTTTGAAAAAAGTGGCTTTTTTTGAAGAAACTGGTAAAGCTTCTTGGTACGGCAAACAATTTCATGGTCGTAAAACGACTTCAGGCGAGCGGTTTGATATGAATGCTTTAACAGCAGCTCATCCAACGCTACCGATTCCTAGCTATGCAAAAGTAACAAATTTAAGCAATGGTAAGGAAGTTGTGGTTCGAATTAATGACCGAGGTCCTTTTTCTAGCGCACGGGTAATGGATTTATCTTATGCGGCTGCTAAAAAATTGGATTTTGTGAATAAAGGCGTGGCAAAGGTAAAAGTAGAGCAAATTCTTCCTGGTCAGAAAAGTGAAGAACCAAAAGCTATTTTTGTTACTTTGAATACGTTTACGACAATGAGCGACGCTCAGAATTTTATGCAAAAAACCCAAGGCGAGTTAAATCGCATTGCCAATCATCAACCCGTTCCTTATCAGTTAAATATGACTCGAGAAGGACAGCAGTACATTGTGAAGGTTGGACCATTTAAGCGCCATGAGAATGCTTCGAATATTAAAGAATCGTTGCTAACTTCATTATAAATAGTTTGAATGAAAAAAATCCTGCTTAAACATAAGCAGGATTTTTTTATGGTTATGACGATGATGCAGTTTGTTTTGGTTTGCGCTTAATGCTGCCCATCACAAATAAAACCACTGCAGCCCAAACCAATATATAACCAATGAAGCGTGTTTTATCGAATGCTTCATGGAACATAAATAAGCCAATTAAGAATTGGATGGTTGGTGAGATGTATTGAATAATGCCCATGTGGGACATTGGGATTCTTTTTGCACCAGCTGCAAACATTAACAATGGAACGGTTGTCACAATACCAGAGCAAACCAAAATAAAAGTTTGGAAGTGTGATAAGTCGGCCCAGTAAAATTGGCCTGCTTGGTAGCAGAAAGCTAAAAATAACAGTGCGAATGGTAGCATGCAAAGTGTTTCTAATGCTAAGCCTGGTAGAGCATCTAATGGTGCAATTTTTCTTAATAAACCGTAGAAGCCAAATGACAAAGTTAAGCCAATGGCAACCCATGGAATATGACCAGTTAGAAAAGCCAGCCACAGCACTCCGCTTGCTGCTAGCACAATGGCAGCAGCTTGGATGGGCTTAAGTTGTTCTTGGAAAAAAATACGCCCTAACAGAATGCTAAATAAAGGTGACATGAAGTAGCCTAGGCTGGCATCAAGCAAGTGTTTATTTGATATTGACCACAAATATAATAGCCAGTTACTGCCTAAAGCAGCAGCTGAGCAAATAAAAACAATAAGAATTTTGGGTGTGGTTATGGCTTGCCATAAAGTTTTATATTGTTTGAAAAATACAATGGCTAGCAAAGCAAACACCGAGGACCAAATAATGCGTTGAGCCAATATTTGCGTTGGTGGCATAGGGGAGATGGTAATGGGATACCAGAAAATTGGAAATGCGCCCCAAATTAAATAGCAGGTAATGGCATACATTAAACCTTTTTGTGGCTCAGAGAGAGATTGAATCGTATCGGGCTTCATAAATATGTTCAAAACCATGGTTGGGTGTTATCAGAATAAAAAAGCCAGCCGCCTTAGCGACTGGTATTGGTGATAACTTGATAATACGCTGATACAGTGCGTTATAGAAGATTCAAGTCATCTATTTTGTGTAGAAAGACTTCGTCTGATTCTGATTCTTGAGCAGCTTGTGCTACTTGACCATCTTGCCACAATTTAATTGCAAGACGGACATCGTTGGTAGAGTCTGCGTTGCGTAGTGCTTCGTCATAATCAATCGTACCTTCTTTGAAAAGGCGCAATAAGTGATTATCAAATGTTTGCATACCATCTTCTTGTGAGCGACTCATGATTTCTTTTAGCTCAGCAATCTCACCTTTGAAGATATGGTCTTGAATGGCTGGGGTATTGAGCATAATTTCAATCGCAGCTAAACGACCTGAAGCATCTTTTTTCATCACTAAGCGTTGTGAAACGATGGCGGCAAGGTTAAGTGCCAAGTCCATGAATACTTGAGGGTGGCGTTCTTCATTGTAGAAGTTAATTACACGTTCGATGGCTTGGTTGGCATTGGTGGCGTGCAAAGTGCATAAACATAAGTGACCAGTTTGTGCTAGTTGTAGAGCATGGCTCATACTTTCTTCATCACGAACCTCACCAATAATCACCACGTCAGGTGCTTGACGCATGGCGCTTTTTAGAGCGGAGTGCCAGTTTTCTGTATCTAAGCCAACTTCGCGCTGGGTAACAATACTTTTTTTATGGCGGTGTACAAACTCAATTGGATCCTCAATGGTGATGATGTGCCCAGGTAAGAGTTTATTACGTCTATCGACCATTGCTGCCAATGTTGTTGATTTACCTGAACCGGTTGCACCAACGACAATAATGAGACCACGCTTTAAGGTTGAAAGGCGCTTGAGCACGTCAGGCATGGCCAATTCTTCAAGAGTGGTAATTTCAGTGTTAATTTTACGCATTACCATGCCAACTCGACCTTGTTCATGGTAAGCATTGACACGGAATCGTACTTCTTCATTTAGGTTAATGGCGTAGTTCAGCTCTAAGTCGTTCTGGAACTCTTCTTGTTGGCTGTCTCTCATGGTTGAATAAACCAATTGATGAGTTTGTTCTGGTAACAAAGGTCGTTTAGAAAGCGGAACAATGGTGCCGTTAACTTTAATTGCTGGTGGGAAATCTGGTGCAATAAAAATATCGGAAGCATTTTTTTGCGTTGCCATAAGCATGATTCGTTCCAATTGTTGGTACGAATTTTCTTTTTCAGCAGTTTGCGCAGGAGCGGGTGTTGCTTCTTTTGCAATGCTTTCTAATAAATTTAAAAGTTCTTTTGTATCATGTTGATTGGCCATCTTTATACCTTCTTATAGTGTATTTGGGTTTTGGGCTTTAGTGCGTGCCTCTTCTAGGCTCACAATGTTACGTTTAAGTAATGCTTGTAAGCTTTGGTCTAGGGTTTGCATGCCATATTGCTGACCAGTTTGTAAAATAACTGCCATTTGTGCAATTTTATTTTCACGAATTAAGTTTCGAATGGCTGGAGTTGCAATCATGATTTCATGAGCAGCTACTCGGCCAGTACCATCTTTTGTTTTCAATAACGTTTGGGAAATAACACCACGCAAGCTTTCAGATAGCATTGAGCGTACCATTTCTTTTTCGCCTGCAGGGAACACGTCCACAATACGGTCAACGGTTTTAGCCGCACCAGTGGTATGCAATGTACCGAATACCAAGTGACCCGTTTCCGCCGCTGTTAACGCTAAGCCGATGGTTTCTGGATCACGCATCTCGCCGACTAGAATCACGTCCGGGTCTTCACGCAAGGCTGATTTTAGTGCGTTGGCAAAGCTCAACGTGTGTTCATGCAGTTCACGCTGATTGACAAGGCTTTTTTTACTTTGGTGCACGAACTCAATAGGATCTTCAATGGTCAGGATGTGGCCTTGATGATTGTCGTTAATATAGTCAATCATGGCAGCAAGGGTAGTTGATTTACCTGAACCAGTTGGACCCGTTACCAATACCAAGCCGCGAGGTGTTTCTGCAATTTTTTTGAAAATTTCAGGAGCTGATAATTGTTCCAGCGTTAATACTTTACTTGGAATGGTACGAAAAACGGCAGCTGGGCCACGATTGGACATGAATGCATTCACACGAAAACGCGATACATTGGGTAGTTCAAATGAGAAATCGACTTCTAGTTCTTGTTGGAAGATTTTTCGCTGAGTATCATTCATGACATCTGTAATCATATTAAAAGCTTCGTCTGATGAGATGTCTGGCAGATTGATACGTCGAATATCGCCATGCACACGTATCATTGGTGGTAAACCTGTACTTAAGTGTAAGTCAGATGCCTTATTTTTTACCCCAAAAGCGAGCAAGTCGGTAATTTGCATGTTTCCAGAACCTTTTTGTAATGTATTTTTTGTCATGTAATAAGTTATTCTATCTGTTTTTAAGATTGATAGAATTATTTATTGGGAATTATCTATCATTGGTATGGTACAGTATTTTACACAAGTCAAAAAGATGTTGAAATGATAACGGCATAAATCGGATAGGGCGGACTAAAATGACACAATTATTAGATAGATATCAACAAGTTTACAATGAATTACATCAGCTCATTGCTCAGGCTGAAAAAGCAGAAAATTCAGTGGAATTGTTGGCTGTTAGTAAAACTTTTCCTGCCGATGATATTGTTGAAATATATCAGGCTGGTCAGCGATCTTTTGGTGAGAACTATGTACAAGAATTACAAGAAAAAGTGGTTCAATTAAAAGATTTGGATATTGAATGGCATTTTATCGGTGCCTTGCAGTCGAATAAAACGCGGATTGTGGCAGAATGTGCTCATTGGGTGCATACCATTGATCGATTAAAAATTGCTCAGAGACTAAATGAGCAGCGCCCTGATGATATGGCTGTATTGAATGTTTGCTTGGAAGTGAATATTTCTGAAGAGCCACAAAAACATGGGATTGCTGTTGAGGATGTTTTGGCTTTAGCACAGGCGGTTAATGAATTACCTAGGTTAAAATTGCGTGGTTTAATGTGTATCCCTAATGCCACAGATGATGAGAAGATTTTGCGAAATCAGTTTGATTCAATGAGGATTATTTTAGAAGAGTTAAGACAAGCTGGTTTAGATGTAGATACATTATCAATGGGGATGAGTGCAGATATGGGGCTTGCTATTGAATGTGGTTCGACAATGGTTCGTGTCGGCTCGGCTATTTTTGGAAAGCGTTCCTATTCAGTTTAAAGGTTGGCTGCTTTGGTGAGTTTTATAAAGTATTCTGTGAAGTTGCTTGAAATTTCACCAAATGGCTCTATTTGTTATAGACATTTATTGCGATGAGATAAAAATGATTGTAATTTTGCAGCAAGTTATCTTGATGCTGGCTTTACTTTGGGCAGTTTTGTGTTTGGCAAGAATGTTATTACAATTGGGCCGTTTGCATTATAAGCATCCGTTGGCTGAGTTTTGTGTCAACATGACGCAGTGGTTGGTGAAGCCTTTAAGGAAAGTCATTCCTCCTATTCGACAGATGGATATGGCTTCTTTGGTTGCAGCTGTGTTGGGGATTTATTCTGCTTATACTATTAATAGTTTACTTGGTATGACTATTGGTGCTGGTTTTGGCGGGAAGGCTTTGGCGTTTAATGCGCTATTAACGATTGTTGATACCAGTAAAGCTTTTGCATACACGTTGTTGATTGGTTCTGTGATTAGGATGGTTTTAAGTTTTAGTAAGCCTTATGCCCCTATAATGCAAAGCCTCCATCGTATATTTGAGCCATTGTGTCGACCATTTAAGCGATTACGGTATAAACAGTTTGATTTTTCAGCAAGCGTTGTGGTTCTTTTTGCATGGCTGTGGGTCTCTGTATTTGTTCCTAGCTTAACAGTCTTTTTGCATCAGTGGTTTTTGAGGTAAAGCTATTTAAAAAAATACATTGTGTATGCTGTTTTTTTAAAAACTATGCTATGATGCGCCGATTCAGCATAAAAAATATTCATTTATGCTAATTAATTATAACGAAATGTGTGTAGATCTGCGATTACTCAATTTGTCGCTGAGCAGTAGAAAGTGCATAACTACAAGCGGAAAGAACAGATTATGGCTAAATTAACTGAACAAGATATTCTTAACTGGACTGGTCCAGAAGAAGAGTATATGAATGAAGACCATTTAGAGTTTTTTAAAGAGTTGTTAATCAGCTTGCAAGATGAATTAATTAATAATGCTGATGCAACAACCAACCATTTACAAGAGCAAGAATCAACTCCAGACCCAGCAGATCGTGCCAGTTTAGAGGAAGAGTATGCTTTGGAATTGCGTACACGTGACCGTGAGCGTAAATTATTAAGTAAAGTACAAGCTTCTTTGCGTCAAATTGAAGATGGTAGCTATGGCTTCTGTGCAGATACAGAAGAACCTATCGGTCTAAGACGTTTATTGGCTCGTCCAACAGCAACATTGTCTTTAGAGGCGCAAGAGCGTCGCGAGCAAGTTAAAAAGCAATTTGCAGATTAAATAATATTAAATTAAGTTAAGTTTTTTTAAAGGCTCCCTGAACTTCAGGGAGCCTTTTTTGTCATATGTATTTAATTGTTATGTATTAAGTTTTTATTAGCTTTAATCGTATATGATGGTGGTGCAGTAATTGTTATGTTGTTTGCATTTTTAGAAAAAAGGAGAGTGTATGAATAAGCACCAACCTCAGCAAAATCATACCCAATCGTTGCAAAATACAGAAGAAATCATTGATACCAGTATTGATTGGTTTACCTTCTTAGGTGTGATTGCTATTTTACTACTTGTTACTTTGCCATTAATTTTTTTTCCCGAGCAAGGAGCTGCTTGGGTAGCGCATATTAAGTCTTTTGTTACGCAAAAATTTGGTGTGTTATATCTTGGCATGGGTGTTGCCGCAGTGATTTTTGTTACCTATATTGCTTGTTCGGATATTGGTAATATTAAAGCTGGTAAAGCGGAAGATGAAATTGAGTTTAAAACGCTTTCATGGGCTGCAATGCTGTTTTGTGCCGGTATTGGCGCCAGTATTCTATATTGGGGCATGATTGAATGGGCTTATTATTATCAAGCCCCTCCATTCGGTTTAGAGCCAGGATCGCCTGATGCTATTCGATGGGCAACTACGTATGGTATTTTCCACTGGGGGCCAGTTGCATGGGCAATTTATTTGGTTCCAGCAATCCCAATTGCTTATTTCTACCATGTTCGTAATAAGCCTATCTTAAAAGTGAGTCAGTCATTAGCACCGTTAATTGGTGAAAGATGGTCGCAAAGTCGTTGGGGAAGATTAGTTGATATCTTTTTCGTTTTTGGCATGATTGGCGGCGGAGCAACAACCTTGGGCTTAGCATCGCCAATGATTACAGAAGGCTTGCATCAGCTATTTAATTTACCCAAAAATATTTGGATGCAACTGATTGTCTTATTGTTAACCACTGCTATTTTTGCATACAGTGCTTTTAAAGGCATGAAAAGCGGTATTCAATTACTATCTAATATTAATTTTTATTTGGCATTAATCTTTTTAGGCTTTATTTTCTTCTTTGGCCCAACCGAATTTATGATGAATGTTGGCTTAGAAAGCCTCGGGCGTTCTTTAAGCCATAGCTTAGAAATGATGACAAATATTGGGGCATTTAATCAATTTACAGATTATGGGTTTAAGCCGTCCTCATTTGCACAAGATTGGACTGTTTTCTATTGGGCGTGGTGGTTAGTATTTGCGCCAACCATTGGATTGTTTATTGCTCGTATTTCTCGTGGCCGCACGATTCGCCAAATTATCGTTGGTTCAATTTTCTTTGGTAGTTTAGGTTGCGCAATGTATTTCATTATTTTAGGTAATTACAGTCTATATTTGCAGTTAACTGGACAATTAGATGTTGTAGCTATTTTAAATAATGAAAGTTCCTTTGCTGCTATTTTCGCTGTATTGCGAACGTTACCAATGGGAACCATTATGGTTGGGGCATTTACTGTATTGGCCATTATTTTTACTGCAACTACTTTTGATTCAATTTCATATATTTTGGCCTCAGTTGTTCAAAAAGAAGTAGATGATGAGCCTCATCGTTGGAATCGTTTATTCTGGGCATTCGCTTTGTGCTTCATGCCAGCAGTCTTAATGTTCTTTGGCGATTTAAATACTTTGCAAACAGCGTCTATTTTTGCAGGAACGCCATTAATTATTATCATGAGTGCAATGATGGTTTCAACTTTGAAAGCTGCTAAGTTTGATTTGTGGTTCCAGCCTGATTATGAGCGCTCGACAATTCATATTGAAGAAATTCCTGAAAATTCACCTTGGGAAGAAGGTGAGACATCAGAACCTCCAGCTGGATCTGTTTTACATCAAGAAGCTGAGTATGAGCAAATTAGACTGCAGCAAGAAGAAGAGGAAGAAGAAAAAGAAAATGATGAAGCTAAATGATAGCTCTTGAATATTCTAAAATTAAAGCACCGTATATGCGGTGCTTTTTTTGTGGAGATAGGTTAATAGAGTATTAGTAATTGTTATCACATAATAGATATGTTATTTATTAAGCAAAATGTTGAGATTAAAGAGCAAATATTATGGATATCCAAGCTATTGCCCATTGGTTTTTAGATAACAAGAAATTATTAGTGCAATATGGTTTAAACATTACTTCCGCCATTATTATATTGCTTGTTGGTTGGCTTGTTGCGAAATGGGTTACCAAATATAGTAAAAGTATTATGGGCAGGCGCGAGTTAGATGCGACAACAACAGGTTTTGTATCTACTGTGATTCATTATGGTGTTGTTGTTTTGACGTTGATTGTTGCTTTGGGAAATTTGGGATTTAAAACCGCACCATTAATTACAATGATTGGTGCTGCTGGTATTGCTGTGGGTTTAGCATTGCAAAATTCATTATCAAATTTTGCAGCTGGTTTGATTTTAATTATTTTTCGCCCAGTTAGTGTTGGTGATTATATCGAGGTATCAGGGAAATCCGGTACTATTTTAGCAATCTCTATTATTTCAACTACACTTAAAGAAGCGAATGGTTTTATTCATACCATCCCGAATAATGCAATGGTTAATAGTGCCGTTTCCAACTTAACTGAAAATCCGACCAGAAGAACAGAAATAATCATTGGTGTAGGTTATGAGTCTGATATTCAAACTGTAAAAAAGATATTAACTGATATTGTGACGAGTCAATCAAATATCTTAATAGATGATGGTATTGTTATTGAATTGGATAA
>JASLFS010000057.1 GCA_030150505.1 Vitreoscilla sp.
CTAAATTTTAAAGGTTTTCAAGGAGAAAATGGGTATTATTGTATTTTTGATGATTCATACATTACATCAAAAGAAAATGGAAACTCAAAAAATAAAGTTTTTTATATAGACAAAGCAAAAATAGAAAATTTAGTGATTGAAAATAATCATAAAAAAATACATTTAATTTTAAAAGATAAAACCAAGCCCATTGTTAATTTCATTTATCATAATGATAATGAAAAACTAAAAATCATTGATGCCATAAATAATCACTTTTCAGAAAATTGTTCCCCTACAATTAAAGAGATTTCAATTCCAAGCATCATTAATGATGTAAACAAATTAGAACTAACTAAAACAATAGGTTATACCATTGAAGAAAAAAACAATGGCTTCGTCTTTATTTTTGATGATTTATTAGAGAGGAAAAACAAAGAAAAACTTGATACTTATATCAAAAAACAAACGGCTATTTTTGGAAGAAAATTTATCTTTTACCGTGAAAATATAAGTAATCCAATGTTGAAAAATAAAGCGATTTTACAAGAAGATCGTGGATATATTTTTCTAGATAATCAACATCGCTATTTTCCTCAAGGCTAATAGTGATATTTATAAGCAGTAAATTAGAATTGAAATTAGAGGAATAATATTATGCCAGCCTATCCTGTTGCCGATGATGTCAGCTCTATTGATAAAGTTGATGACTATTTTCAAGAGCCTGTTAAAAACCAAAGTGATGCATTAAAAGTAGCATTAGAGGCATTAAAAGCAGATACATCAAATGCGGCCGCCTTAGCTGATTATCAAGCCAAGCTCGCTGAATATAATATTACGCGTAATGCACAATCAACATCGATTAAAGTTGTGAAAGACTTGGCAATGAGCATTATCGGGAATATGCGTTGATTTTTATTTAATGGAGATTATATATGGCAATTACCCCTGTTGTTCCCGTTCATTTAGCAACACTGCCAAATGATAACAGCGATAGTGATAATAATTTATCGTCAATGATGATTAACACTGTGACAAGCGGCTTTCAGTATGAAAAACAGATCCAAGAAAAACTAACAACATTAAGTCAATTAAGTGATGTTCAAAGTTATACCAAGCTGCAAACCACACTTAATGACTATACAATTACAATGAATTTAGCGAGTACTTTAGCCAGAAAATCACTAAATATTGTTGAAACATTACTCAAGGCTCAATAGTAATGAAAATGCGATATTTGTTATTGGCGTTATTATGTTGCCTATTTCCATTATTAAGTGGCTGTAAAGATCAATCGCTACTCACTAATTTGGATCAAAGACAGGCAACGGAAATTCAAGCGGTTTTACAAAAGCACCAAATAACTAGTACTCGTAAAGCATTAGGAAAAGGGTTATTTGATATTTCTGTTAAAAAAGAAGATATGGGAGTTGCGATTCAAATTTTAGAGGAATATCAATTACCCACATTATCTCGAATTGAAGTGACTCAATTATTTCCATCTGATGCATTGGTATCATCTCCACAAGCCGAAAAAGCACGCTTAATTTCCGCTATTGAGCAGCGATTAGAACAATCATTACTCACTATTGATCATATTATTGATGCTAGAGTTCATGTTAGCTATCCCATCTCTCCTACTGAGCGAATTATTCCGACACCTCACGCTTCAGCATTAGTTTTTTATGAAGAGGGGATGCTTGATAATGATCAGCTAAGTGAAGATGTTCGTGCTTTTATTCATAATGCCTTTAACGATATGAATGAGGATAATATTACCGTCTTGTTGTATCCACGAAATATTAATAAGTTCAACATAATAAATAATCAACTTTATCAAAATAGCTCTGATTCATTTCTTAGTTCTTGGTTATTTCTAAGCTTATTATTGATGGTTATCGCCATCATCATTACAGTTTTATTGATAAGATTCCGATGCAGAAAAACACAGAAGGAAGAGAATAATGACAAATCTAACTTCTGAGCAATTCGAAATGATATCCAATGTAATGTATGAACCTCTTAGTTATCTTCATGCAGATTACGACGTATTGGCTTCAAATAAAGAGAGTATAATCTGGCAAAAATTAGCTAATCGCCAATTAATTCAGCAATATGAACTTATTAATCAGCTAGATTGTGATATCGATATTATTGTAGAAAAAATTTTTACTCATTGGGTATTACTTCCCCGTTGTGCTCTATTTTTAGGCTATTTGTACTCTAGAGAAACGCTTTTATTATCTGGTAATTACTATCAACTAGAACCTCAATTAAAAGCGTTTTTATCTCTTTATCCTGTTTTAAATATTGATAAAAAGATGACTATTTCTCTAGAAAATAGAGCACCAATAAATATCGGCTATCAATTGCTATTTGATTTTATTAATTCAATTTCAATTGCACTTGCTCAGCGCTTTACATTTCTTTTTGCACCACAATCCTCATCGATTGAATTACCTCAATCACTTTTCTTATCTCGTTCACTTTTTCTTTTGGTACTCGATTATGCTGCGCTCTCTGCCTGAAGATCTTTTAACATACACTTGTGAAGGTGTATTAATACGAGCTCGCTATGTTCGACAACTTGATAATATTTATAAAACAGAACTAGCAGCCAAACACACGGCAAAAAAAA
>JASLFS010000050.1 GCA_030150505.1 Vitreoscilla sp.
GCGAGTTGGTCCCACGCCTTCCCATCCCGAACAGGACCGTGAAACGACTTTGCGCCGATGATAGTATGGATTCCCATGTGAAAGTAGGTCACTGCCAAACGCCTTATACTAAGCCCCTAGCTATTGCTAGGGGCTTTTTTACGTTTGAAATAACCAAAACAACCAAAACAGCTTAGAAACGGGTAAAACTAGAGCCTAGCTGATTGAGTATGATTTAATAACGTAAAGAATTATTTAGCATCTGGTTCGGAAATTAGGGTGTAGGTTCTTGCCAATATCAATATTAGGTTTAGGTAAGAAGGGTGAATTCAAAGAAAGTAAAGCTTTAAAAACTGCCTAATAATGTGTTCCAGTTTGTTGGACCATTACAAATATTACCATTACCGATGCCACAGGCCAGTATGCGAAAACAGGGGAAAGCGCTACTGAGGCAGTTAAAAATGCTAAAACTGATACCACAACAGAGATGGCTGAAAAGTGCCAAGGTCTAAATAACAACTTTGACAAAGAAAAAGTACTAAATGAACTCAATTTGCAAATTGAAGTGACTAAAGAATTTAGGAAAAAAAACATTAAATGCGGTAGCCGACTATGCGGAATCTCGACAAGAAGCACTTCGTGAAAAAATCAAGAATGCGACAACAGAGGATGAGAAAACGCAGTTGTATAAAGATATATATCAACTTCAATATGAGCGTAAACTCTTAGAACAGTGATTGATATCATCGCAGCACCCCGGTATTGTGGTAACGCAGGGCACTTTTGCATTGGCTGCCACGAAACTGCGTGAAATCAGTTTGGAAAACTCTAGGCAATCTCCAGGCTTAAATATTAAAACCAAAGATGGAGATATGGTGCTTAGTAACGTTTCTTATGATAGTGGCTATTTTGATGGTGTTAAATTAGGTGGTGTCCGCTTAGATTTGGATATTTTATGTGGTGAGAATAATAGTCGATGTGCTCGTATTAGTGATGGAAAAGATGGCTTTGTAAAAGGTGAGGATGGACGTGATCTTTTAGAAAAAGATGAAAAGGGTAACTATACCTTTCTGGGTGATAAAGAATTCAAGGCAATTGAATCACTTTTAGAATCAAAAGGTGCTAGTGGACAATATGGTGCTACGGGTGGTTTCCAAGCTGTAGAGGGTGGTTGGTATCTCCCATTTGATTTGAAAATACCCTATAAACCGGGCAGCTTCTCAGATTTTGCTGTTGAGTCATTTGCAGGGACGCATGACTTGTTAGGTGGACAAGTGTGGGGTTGGTACGGAAAAGATGGCAATACATCTCGTGGACGAACGCCAGGACAGAGCAAATTAGCTGGCGTAACAACGGGTGTTGCCATTCCAGTAACGATTCCTTTTGCTGTATCCGATGCAATACCAACCAGTGTTATACAATTTATTATGGGATTGGCACGATGAAAATATACACAATGATACCTTGCTTATTGGCTGTTCTATTGGTGGGGTGTGTACCGATACGGGTTGTCCCCAAATACAATCCGGATATTTATGCGGCCCCACCGATGATCCAGGGCTACCAAAAAGAAGAAACAATTGGTCACACAGATGTAAAACAACGGGAGCAGGATTTGTTTGCTTGTGGGGTAAGAAACTTAAATGATGGGACATTGGATATGGATAGTATAGATAGTATCGGCGTTAACTCAAAATATGCAATAGAGTTTATTGACGCCGTTGATGCGCGTCGCAATATGATTAATAGCTGCATGGGGTCCAAAGGCTACATCCTCATTAATCCACTTGATTGTGTGTACAAGGGTAAGTCCAATGGCCGCTGTAATTAATACCCACTTAAATTGAAAAGGAATTGTAATGAGTAACATGTTGAAAAAAATTGTATTATTAAATATATTGGCGTGTGTATCTGTGCCTGTGTTGGCGGAATAAACAGTTTCTGTTGTCTATTCTCAAGGTAAGGTTTCTAATGGCGATACCTTGAATGGTTTAAATGTTAAGCACCGGAATGAGATAAATGATCAGTGGGACTGGTTGGGCACTGTTAGTTACATGAAAGGCGATAAAAAACTAGATGATAGACGTATTGATCCTGATCTTTTAGGCAATATTAAACGTGACACAAAATATTACTCAGTAATGGCAGGACCAACATACCGCTTTAATGAAAATGTTAGTGTTTATGGTATGGTTGGGCACATACCAAAGCAGATGGATCTGCAGGCTGGTTAAATCATGAGAGCGGGAAATACGTTAAACGCGGTTCAGTCAGCAGTAGCCAAAGTAAAAGCACTTTAGGCTATGGCTTGGGCGTACAAGTTAACCCCACCAAAAATATCGCTATTGATATTGGTTATGAAGGTGCTCAATCTACGAATGCGATTGATAGCAAAGCCATGAATGCCTTTAATATTGGGGTTGGTTACAGGTTCTAATTAAAATTTACTGTGTCACTGTTTGTGAATATTGCTTTACCACAATCAAGTGCTTTTTGAGTGACAGGTATGATTTTTCATAAGCATTAATTAAATAACCAAGAGTCCAGTGCGAATGCATTGGGCTTTTTTTGTATGTAGGTAATGTATGTATTGATAATCTATGTATATCGTGGATGAATAGGACGGACTAAATTGCCAATTATGTGCAAGGTAATCTGTGATGAACCAAGTAAAGTCAAACTTGGCCAAGCTACCAATAATAGAAGCTCTAGACGCTACCAAAATCAGCTGGCCAGAATAGCGTGCTTCCATCTCTTCACGACTCAAAATAGCAGGGCGACCTTGCACCAAATCTTGAATCAAAAACCGATCACCATCAACCTTGGCAATAATGAAATGCTGGCCATCATCTTGCCACACCAACGCTGGAAAATTGGCCAAATGCATGCGATTAATGGCCGTCTTACTGATCTTGGCTTTAAGTCCAATTTCCTTGGAAGCCAATAACCATTGTTCTTATGTTAAGCCCAGACCATTCGTATCGAAACGATGACTTATGTCTTGTGCATTAATTGCAACGCCATGAAATTGTGCAAGAGTGATTAATCCGCTGATTAGATGCAAAACAAACCTATGTTAGATTTGTTAAGTCTTTGTTGGTTTTTATTAAATAGCGATATATCATACAATGAGTCAAAACATATCAGGAAAATTTAAACAATGAATAGAATGCGAATGATTTTCATGTGTAGCTTGTTTATTGCATTGTGTGGGTGTGATCTTTTTAATCAGCAAAGGGCAGCACCTGTATGGGCTCAGGAGATTGTTTTTTCCAATCAAAATCTAGATTATAAAAACTATAAGTTTCAGACGGAATTTTCTATCAGAAATAAGGATCGCTATTATTTTGAATTAAGATATCAAGTCTATGGAAAGAAGGATAGGGAGCTGGTTTTAAATAAATTTGATATTAATAATAATCTACCAAAAGCAAATAT
>JASLFS010000069.1 GCA_030150505.1 Vitreoscilla sp.
GCCTTAAATAAGAGAAAAAGGGCTTATTACGCCTTGATACTTAATACTTATTTATGCAACAAAGCCAAATAAATGTTACAGCAATAGGCATTGCTTAATATTTTCCATATATTATTTCCAATTCAAATTTTACTATATTTAACGAAAGTTACCACTTCTTCATTACCATATGCTATTTTGATTTAACCTGTTGATAAATATGAATATTAAATCGAAAAAGATAAAACCGTTTACAAACTACTCATTAAAGCTTACCAAATTTATTCTCTTATCATTTACATTTATACATTTTATTAAATCTGTTATAAACACGTTTTAGATCATTACAGCCTCTTAATGGAAACTACTTTTTCTAAGCGCTATTTTTTGTATCAACAATGCGTTTTTTTATTGCCCATAAGCATAATGTTGGTATCAATTGGGCTTTTTGATTGGTTTGATACGACTTCTAATCCTTTTGCGCAAACTTATCATTGGTACAACGGTTATTTATATAATGGTTTAAATATTTATGATGATTATGCCAATATTGTTTTTTATGCTATTTATTTATTACTAATAATTGGCTTGTTTCGCGCTAAATCTTTATCCAATAGAATATTTCTAAAAAACTTTTTGTTGGTACAGCTTCTATTTACCTTGGTAGCTATCCAAGGATTAAAATACATAGTGGGTGAGCCTCGCCCTTATATGGGAGATGATATTGCACCACAGCCTTTTAGCAGTGAGCGAGACTATCATTCTTTTCCATCAGCTCATACGGCGGAAACCATTGCCATTGCTAGTCCTTTAGCATATTACAGTCGACGCCTATCCGTGACCTTACTGTGGGGAATCCTGGCTGCTACCATGAGTTTTTGCCGCATTTATTTCATGCAACATGATATATTCGATGTGATGGGCAGTATATTGATTGGTATTATGGCCAGTTATATGATCGTCAAAAAAACCCATTACGATGTATTAACTGCTACCAATACGCTTTATCTAACGCCCTTTTCTGAATGGCCTTTTAAATTCAAGAAAAACAATCAGCAATCTAAATGAATTTTTATGACATAAATGCCACTACGACCTATATATAACATAATAGTTTTGACCAACTTCAATCAAGCTAATGAAAAACTGAACAACGAAATTGATTAAAAAAATAGCCCAGTTTCATGCTGGGCTATTCTCATTCATCCAAAAAACAATATAGAGTAACTAACTCTCCTACGAGTTGTCATTAATGCCAATCTCTAGAAGCTGTTTTGAATATCACTCTCCATGACAATCTTTTTACTCCACGAAGATTATCAAAATAAACAGGAACCAGCTCAAGAAGACCTTGTTCATTTTTACTTAAGATATACCATTTACCATCAATGCTAATTGGATATGGATCACCTACTGTTCCAACAGGTAGTCTTGTTCCTTGTTTGCCATTCTCATCAAAAAACTTCGGTAACGAACCACCACTGTTAACTTGTAAAGCATATGTATAACCACCAGTGCTTTTATTGTCTTCACAAGAAGTCATGCTTGATTCAGTATTGATTAGCGAATTAAAGACTAAAACATCGTTTAAAATAATAGGGTTAAAAATAACTTGCTCATTTTCTACTCGTTTATTTTGAACTGAGGTTCCTAAGTCAATATACCAACCATCATGCGCATTTTTTCCGGTACATCCTTGATTATCAGACCAACAAATTGTATGGCTGCTGACTTCATTATTGCTAAAATTCACTTCTTGCTTTAATAATTGATTATAAGAAACAATCGGCTCTGGCTTATCTGTTGGATTAACCTTACCCAATCCTTTATCCCAAATACCATAGAAACTTTGAGTCCCTTTTGCATATTGGTTCATATCTGATAAGTAGCCCTGTTGCAATCTACCTGTACCAAAGGTAGCAATCACACGCTGCGCATTTTTCTTATCTTTTGATACAAGAATTTTAGTCGAGATAGGTTGTTTATTTGGCGTACTAAATAACAATTGTGGTTTCATTTCCCATTTTGATTCATTATCAGCAGTTAAATCAAAACGCCACACATTACCTTGCAAATCGCCAGCATAAGCATAATCAACTATCTGGTCGCCATCTAAATCAGCCAATGTTACATAAGCAATACCATTGATGTTATCTTTATTACCAACTTGTGTGCTAATGAATTTAAAACTAGGCTTACCCGTTTTTTCATCAATCAACATAATGTAAATACCTGCTTGCCCTGAGACATTTGCACTGCAGTTACCATTTTTCACATCTTGCTTAGTACACCAGCCATTACCAAAAACAGCACCCCATTTTCCATTATGGAATCGTCCAAACTCAGGTGTTCCATAGGTATTACCAAGATGATTCCAAATGGATTTAGGATCATTTTCAAATCCCCATTCTCCAATAACTTGGTTACTTGGCTTCGCTTCTGATATTGCTTTTGTTGCATCATTCAAACCTGTTGGATCGGTAATATCCAGCGCTAAGATGGCAGAACCACCGTTACCGATTCCGCTTAACAACCATGTATGCCATTGCTTATTAAAATACACATCACCAACACCTGGAGCTGCATCTAAATAAAAATTATGGCTATATTTATTATCACTGAAAGATAAGCTGCCATTAAAATTCTGATTTTGTAAATTTTTCAAAACGAAGTTTGGCATATACGCAAACACTTCTTGCCCATCATTGGCTTTCTTCAAGCTCGGCGCAAACTGTTTTCCGGTTGCATCATAAGCACCACTTCTAAAACCATGTAAATAACCATCGTTGGCACCAAGATACACCATGTTAGTACGGCTATTATATTTTGCTTTAAAATCGCTATACGATTGTCCACTGTTTTCAGGCGCATTTTTGTTTGGATGACGTGCATCTATCCAATCTCTATTGTATTCAGTCTTATTTGGTGGTCCGACCCAAACAGGAGAAGCTTGTACTGAATCACCTAAAATACCAAAGCGTTTTCTAAATAAAGGCAAACTATTATTTCCAGCCGCCTCATCCGCTCGTGAGCCACGATAATAATTTACTCTTTTCTCTCCCAAACCACCTAAGTTTAAAGCATTTTTCTGTGCAGTACTTAAGGATTCCCATCTAAAAGGAATGCCCTTATTGCTTTCAGTAGAATACGTTATCAGTTGGCGATTATTTGGATTGATGGCAGATAATTTTTTCTTATTGGTACTTGAGCAATCACCACCTGTTAAATTACAGCCCGCATCCCAACTGGCAATAGTCTCAACCATGGGAGTGCCATCTTTTAATTTAACAACATTTTGCGCCACTAATTGACCGTACCAATACAATGAGTTAAATAAAGCGGTATAAAGCTGTGTACCTTCAATGTGTTCAGCGTCTGGAATATTGCCAGTGGTTGAGCTTTGAGTTTCATTATTTGGTGCAGCTTTAAAGCACGTGATTTCATTGTTATTAACCGCACCACCAGTAGCGCCCACGAAGCCAAACCTAAACTCTTTCGGAATAGGACCATTTTGCTTCACAATATCCGCATCAATCATAATTGGCTGTGGCAAACCACCGTTATAACTCACCCATAAACTTAATAAGCCTTCAGAAGTCAGCTTTAATCGATAATTAATGGGAATGGCTTCTGCTCTACTTTGCACTGGCGTGTAAAGAGGCATGTCTTTTGGTGAAAGCTTTTTATAGCCTAGTAAAGGGTAGCTTAATAGTTTTGTTTTTTGACCATTAGTGGCAATAATTTCAGCATCACCGCAAATTTTATTTAATAAATCACTGTTAACATTATGATCGGTAGTGGCATTGCCAGTATTTGACCATCTGTACAAAGGAGCAGGATATTTCTTTTGCAAATATTGCAAGTTAATGGAACCAGCACCCCGTAACGCAATGGTATTTGAACTCAATCCACCTAAACCAGAACTTTTATCAGAGTTATCGCCTCGATAAACAAAGCTACCATATGTATCCATACCAATGCCTAAGTAGGCACCAGAAATACCACCACCACGTCGACTAGCACCAGCATTAGCACAGCTATATCCCAGAGCACCACCAGTTGCACCAAAGTCTGGATTGTAACTGGCATCTGTTAAAAAGAAGGTCATGCCATCGCCACCATACCCACTGATGCCACCATAAGTATAGGTTAGATATGACATATCCAACCCTTCATCAGAAGGGAAAGAAAAATCAGAAATCACGCCACCTGCGATATATTTATCAGTATTGGTTAATCGCAAAGCACCATGATTTTTTTGATCTATATTGTCTTCACACGCAGGAGGAGAACCTGCTACTTCAATAGAATTTACACCCGCAACACCTGTGTTATCACCAGCAGTTAAGCATGCTTTATTATCGTTCATACCACCACTGGTTTTAGGCATTAGCCATTTATGCATCGTTTGACCTGAAGTAAAGTCTTCAGTAATCGTTAGAGCATTCAGGCTCGGCACTGAAATAGTCATGATTGCTAATGGTAGTATTTTAAATTTAAATTTAGTGAATCTACTGTTTATAAAAATCTTAATCATATTCCATCTGCCTAAAAGTGTAGTTTCAAATAATTTTATTCTGAATATGATATAACCATTAGACAGAAATATTAATCAAATTAAATAAACGGTTCTCATATAAGATTACCGTTAAACATCTAAACAATAAAAAAATATTAATTTATTATTCATTAATAATGAAATTTAATACTTCGTAATTTTTATTATTCCTACTTGAAATCAAGGTTAATTTCCATTTAAATCTTTAATAAACAATAGTAAAGCATTTAAAAGATGATTTTATATATTTGATTTTTAATAAAAGATTAGACAATAAAAAATAAATAGTTAAAAATTCAAAATACATAAAATGTATATTTCAAAATAACATAAAAAATGACTTTAGAATATTAAAAAGTCATTATCATTTTATTAACTTATTATTAAAAAATTCGAACACCCAAAGTCACCTCACTACAACAAAGTACCATTCATAGCCCATGCCACCCTCTCAAAATCTACTGCATCATTGCCCATCATGATTGATTAATGATTGTTGCTGATAAGTAGTCGCATGATGCAACTGCGCTCGATTTCCAGCACTCACACCAGCTGCACGATCACTTAAACAACTTAAAACCGAAGCACTTTTAACATCTCGACTCCTAGAGCGGCGTAACTGTAATTTCTCTGCCATGTATTTTTCAACCAATTGATTTTGTTTCACATCATATTGCATAAAGTCCTGAATCAGCGCATAAACTGAATCAACCCAACCCATACAAAACTGATCAGCTCGGAAAGTTTTATTCTTAGCCACCCTTACCCGGTTTAGCTTCGTTTTAATAAACTCATTTCTAGCCTGCCTTAACTGTCGCAACAATACATCATAGGTATAAGTACATAACTCAGGATTACCGCCAAGACCAATAAATTGAATGGTCGACTTTCTCCCTGCTCTCATTTGCAAATAACTTTTACAATTAAAAACATCACCGCACAGATGAATAAGATTCCATTGCCATTGGGGAAGCTTTTGCGCTGAAGAAACACTACATTCCTGAATCAAAGACAGTTCCAAATCAATATCGGTCACTTGATACTCTTCCATTAAAGCCCTAGCCTGCTTCAATGCAATAGCAGCTTCATTATCAGTAGCCCCTTTGTCATTAGCCAAAGCCATGCACTTTTTAATTTTTTCCATTATTTTTTCAGGTATCATAAAATATCTCTTTAAAAAATAAATTTTCTCCATAAGTACAAAATAAAAGCATCATCATTTTATATTACACAATCATTCTAAAAGCATTACCTAGCGAACAAGTTATTATGCTTTTCTTCATTAGCTTTAAGCATCATCCCATTCAAATTTTTAAGTCATCGCAGGAACATTTGCAATAACTTAACCAAAATAAAACCTCATAAAAATATTGATACATGTATTTTTAATAAACCAATCCTATTCACTTTAATGATGATAGAAAAGTAAAAACCATGAAAATTACTTACTACTCCCAATGGGCATCCCATCAACGAGCCAAAGAAATTTTAGATAAATCGATGCCCTTAACCCAAGACCCTTTATGGAAAGAATCAGGAGCAGATTCTATTGAAGAATATGCAAAATGGGCTAATCATATCTGTGGCATGGCTTGTTTAAAAATGGTACTTGCTGCCTATACGGGGAAAGTTCATTCTTTATTTGATTTAACTAAAATGGCAATTGAATATCAGGCTTATCAAGAGATTGATGGCATGATAAAAGGAATGATTTATGCGCCATTCGTCCATATGTTAGCGCAAGAATTTGGGATTCAATCCAAAGTGGTCATTGGCGTTGCAACCAAAGAAATACATGGTTTATTAAATGATGGTAATTTATTGATTGCTTCAGTTAATCCTTCCATTAGAAATCCAGAAGTACTTCCCGAGAAAAAAGGTGGGCATTTGGTCTTAATATCCAAAGCAACCGCAAAAGACATTACTTTTCATAATCCATCGGGTGATAGTGATGAAAATAAAAGCAATGTTAATTTATCAACTTCACTTTTTGACCATTTTTATGCAGAAAGAGGCATATTAATCAACTCTCGATAACATTTAATGGCTATTCATGAATAAATACCAATAAGCTTTGTAACATATTATTGGCTTTATTTTCAAAATGAGCAAAATATAAAGCATTGTATTTATTTAAATAAAATTTTAATTATATTTATCTATAAAATATTTTTCATTTAAAAACAAAAAATCATTTAAAAAAAACAGTTATTATGCTATGTTTATAAAAATACATTAAAAAATAACAAGCAATATACATATCAAGCATCAAAACAAAAAGGCTGTTAGCTCTCTGGAGTTAACAGCCTTTTGTTTAACCACTAATAACAAAATCAATGTTATTTAATATATCCAAGCAAAGTAAATATACAGTGCCAAGACCGCAGCAAATAGGCTTAACACAATATTGCGCCAATATTGGTATTCTCTTTTTAATGCCGTCGCTTCAGCTTCAGGAATTGGCTCTAAGTCCAATATTTTAGGCGCTTGATAACTCAATCGCTTTTTACTATAAACAGCATAAATAATGGCGCCTAATACACACCAAATAAAACCACTGATAAATGCATCTTGATCTAATTGCGACATTAAGATGAAATAAACAAAAATACTAAAAACAGCTCCGAATATTAAACCCGGCACGCGATAAGGTCGTGGTACATGATTAAACCGTACTCGGAAAAAAATAGATGCAGCCAACCCTATCATGTAATAAAACAAATCAGCGAATAAACTTAACGAAGCAATGTATATAATCGAATTGGTACTAATCAAACCCATAATAATAATGCCCATTACAAGAACTGCATAATGTGGGGTTTGGTATTTCGGATGGAGTTTGGCTAAAAAGCCAGGTAAAACACCATCTTTTGCCATGTTATATAAATACCGAGCAGGTGCAGCAACACTCGGGTTTAGCGTTGAGAAATTACCACCAAAAGCAATACCCAAACAAAGAAGAATCAAAGGGAAACCTAAAATCCCAGCTTGTTGCATTGCAAAGGCATATGGGGCTTGAGCATCAATTAAATTAGCTAAATCGCCCTGGGGAATAATACCAATCAAAAACCATTGAAAAAGAGCCGTAACGATAAAAACAATAAAAGGTGCTAGAAATAAAGCCCGAGGAACGGTCACTTGTGGTCGTTTAATTTCCCCTGCCATTGCACAACAAGTTTCAAATCCCGCAAAACACCACCAAATTAAACCTGTGGCTGCAATAAACTCACCGATACCAACATTCCCCATACCTATCGGAAAAACAGGTTGATAATTAGCAAAGTTTAATCGTGAAAAAACACTAATAAACCAAACAATTGCAACGCCCCAAAAGAAAAACATAAATCCATTTTGTAATTTTGCGGATAAATTCACGCCTCTCCAATTAATAACAATAAAAATTAGCACAGCAAAAACCGCAATAATTCTATCGTCAACATCCAAAGGCATACCTAAAGCTGAAAACAAAGTTTTAACATAGAATGAAAAAGCCAAAGCCTCACCACTGGCAACTGCAATCAATGAGATAACAAAACTCCAGCCAGCTTGCATTCCCCAAAAATTATTAATGGCTCTTGATGCATATTGGTAAGACCCTCCACCATAAGGCATTGCGGCACTTAACTCACCATAAATTAACGCGGGATAAATACTCACTAAAAGTGCTACCAACGTAGCCAATAATGTGGCACTACCTAAAACACCAACAACACTTGAGCCAACCGTAAATAACCCTACCCCAATAACGGTTCCAACCGTTATGGTAATAGCCTCTTTCAACCCAAGGCTTTTAGCCAACTGTGCTTCTCGCATGATTATCCTGATTGTTAATTAAAGTTAATATTAATATATAAACAAATAATCCCTGCTTGAAAAGCTAGAAAAATACATGGATTAAATTTAATCTGGCTATTTTGTAGTGGGCTAGAAAGGATACGTATGAAGAAAATTACCATTATTGTCATATTCATAATGATAAATATGACAATAATGAACTTTAGAAGATGGAAGATGTTATTTGGTTTTCCATTTTGCAATAAAAAATCATGGTTATTAAAACCATTGGCATAGTACGCTATAGATTAAAATTGATTTAACTTCCTAATAATCAAGATTATTTTAATTCAATTGATGATGAAAAAAACTGACGCTTAAACTAGAACTTTATAGCCTAATTAATTGTTTTAAATTCCCTTTAGTATTAATGAGAATGCTACAGACACCAGTAAACTATTATTATAAATAAATATTTATCAAAGAAAAGGAGTAAGAACAGAGGCTCCCTGAAAGAAAATAAAACAAGGTAAAACAACTAAAATCGCTATAAATACCCAAGATAAATCCATTCTCCACCCAAGTATTGTCCTTAGCCGAAACAATCTAACTATTAATAATCAGCAACGCTATTATTGGTTTTATTACCACAAATACTCAATACAGTTCATGCCAACCACCATCCCGATGAAGCATGTTAATTCCACAAAAAATAATATCTATTTGTAATAATTAAAACCATTACAACCTAATATTATCTTGAAGTACCTATATTCAAATTGCTCATGAAAAATTGCAGCAAGATTTCTCTGTTTCTGCCTTAGCAATAAAATGCCAAGGAAATATAAAACATGTCAAAAAAATATAATACGGATGACAATCTTGTTAATCATTAAAAGAATTAATATGTTATTATAATAAAATATCACATCAATACCAAACACCTACAATAAAAATACTAATTATTTAGTTTCCAAATGAGGAGTGATCCATACTATGAAACTTAGTAAAAAATACTCAAAAAGACAAACATATAAACTAAAAAAAATAAATCGTTTAATTCTAATAGCGATGCTTTTTAGCGGTGTGGCTTACGCCAAACAAACACCATTCCCATCCACTCCGTATTATATGAAATCCACTAAAATTGACCGTGCAAAACCAAATTTAGTCTTTCTTCTTGATAATTCTGCGTCAATGAATACCCGTGATGTCATTGATCCTGATACAGGATTGAGAGAACATAGATATTTGGTTGCTCGAAAAGTGGCAAAAAAAGCTGTTTTAGAGTTTAAAGATGATTTTCGTTGGGGTTTGGCTTTTTTAAACCAAGCACCTAGCTCTTTTAACTTAAAGACAGGTACATTCCCCGATGACTTAGAAATTAAAGGAGCGGGTGTATACCAAATCTATAATAGATTAGGAAATTTAACCTCATCTCCTGCTACAAGCGGGCAAATGGGATTAATACACACTCCACTACAAGATAGCTCTCCCGAACATATTGAAAATTTGCTAGAAGAGATAGAAAAGCTAAATGCCATTGGCGGAACACCGCTAAATACAGCATTAAGAACTGTTTACAACTATATGTCTGGTAACAGCTTCCAAGATTTAGTATCGACAACATATACCCATCCCAATAATAATATTTACAACTATGATTTTGCCACCAGCGATGCCTCTAAGGATATTATTCAATATCGTTGTCAGCGAAATTATGTTTTAGTACTTGGTGATGGCGAGGGGAGCATTGGTGCTTTAACTTATGTCAATAAGGACGAGCCAAGAAAATTAGAATACCCCTGGGCATATGCTTTTAACAGTGATTATCGCTCCCATAATTTTGCTCCAATGAAGCAAGATAAAGAGCAGCAAAGCTGGGACGATCCTTTCTTCCCAAGACAAAACATCATTACCCATACCATTGGCTTAAGAGCAGGTTCTGGTTCATTAAAAAGAATTGCTAACGAAGCTGGTGGCCGATTTATCATGACCAATACAGGTGATGAGTTAGAAAGTGCATTAAAACAAGTACTAAGTACAATGAGTATCGATGTCCCTGATTACATTCGATTTGATAGAATCACCTATACCAATCCGAATGCCTTACTAGAGCCGGATAATAACTTACTATCACTCATTAACCTTGATTCTGAAGCATGGTCTAGTACCGTTATGTTTAAAGAACCGAATCCCGATAGCCCTTCTGGATTCACCCAAAAAAACAATGAAGATATTATTGTTTATCCGATATCGTCCCATGAAAGCCAACGTAACTTGGCCGTAACATTACCCAATAGGGATAATAAAGGTAAAGTAACCAGCGGTAGTAAGGTATACAACCTCTCCAGAAACAACTTGGGCCATGCTGAAAATAGGGTTTTAAACAATAATTATTTTTCACTAAATGAAATTTATGCCAACGACTATCCTGAAGAATTTGTTGAAGTCATTGAATCTAAACCTGGCGAAGAAGATCATGTGGATGTCGTATTAAAAGACCCAAAAAATGCTTTGCATACTCTCAGATGGAAAGATGGTTATATTCCTTGGCTAACAGGCTGGGAAGACCGTGATGATGAGAGTAATATCAAAACAGGATCGCTCCCAGACTATCGTGAGCGTTCAAAGGCTAGATCTAGCGCAGCAAATGAAGCCATGAGGCGACACTTGGGAGACATTGTAAATGCCAACATCATCTACCTAGGTGAACCTATCAAAAAAAGACTCGCCTTATTTGGTAAGGATTATATGCTTCCAAATTACATGGTTCCTCAATCAAATGATGGCATGGTGAGAATTTATACCAGTGAAGGTGGATATGCAAACCGACCTTATTTAGAGCGATTTGCTTATGTACCAGGCAATGCATTAAGAGAAAACAATCGACGATTTATTGAGGATTTATCGATTCGGGCTCAGAAAAACTACGGTACGGGCACCGAAAGAGAAGACTTCATGAGTGGCCCAGTTAATAGCTACTCAACTCCTTCTCTAACTGGCAAATCACCTCAACGTTATTTCTTCATTGGCTTACTAGGACAAGGTGGCCGTGCAGCCTATGCGTTAAATGTCGGCGGCAAGGATGATGTATTAACCAAAGTAGGCAGTAGAGAAGATTATAAAGCTGTTGGTACCACACGCGTAGGGCACCAAATAACTGCCAGAGAAGATATCTTGCTGTGGGACACCAGTACGGATGCTTTTGGAGATACTGGCGAGATTAAAGATATGGGTTACACCCTGAGTAATGCCATAGTCGGTATGGTTGCGTTATCTCGTGGCACAAATAAGCAGCCACAATATACTGGTAATGCCAGTGGTACACTGTATGCCACATTCCTACCAAATGGTTATGATTATGATACAAAAATCAATAAAAAACCTGCCATTTATATGATTGATACTTTAGGAACTCAATACAACTATTCTTCAGCATATAATGTTAAAAATACGTCCTATAGGAATAATAAACCAGGAAAAATTATCAAGAAAATTGTGATTGATTCAGCCAATGATGGAGCAGTTTTAAGTGGCATCTCTGCTGTCGATTATAACTTTGATGGCATTACAGATGCTCTCTATGTTGGTGACTCTTTTGGTGATGTGCATAGAGTTGACCTTCGAGTAAATGGCTCAATCACCAATGATAATTTGAAATTTAAATCCTATAAAATATTCAAAGGACATCCGAAACAACATATTACGGCTGCACCATCTATTTATCATAATGGAGATGGCAATGTTCAAGTACTGTTTGGCACGGGTAGAAACTATTTAGAAGAGGATATCATTACCAATGATACCAATTTGCAATCGCTAACGAACCAATCCTTCTATTCCATTACTGATAATATTCATCAATCGCCAACGCAACCGATTGCTAGCTATAACACACGAGATAAAAATTTACTAAAACAAACTTTATCAGAAGCCACAGCAATTAATCAGCATGGCGTACAAGAAGCCGTTCGAGTAATTAGCAGCAATGATATTGAAAGACATCATCAAGGCTGGTATATGGATTTAAGCATCGCTGGTCAGAACAAGAATGGTGAGCGAGTTGTCACAAAACCACTTGTTATTGATAAAACTGTGTTCATTTCCACAGAAACCGTTTCTTTCAGGCTGCCTGAAAATGCTGATGAATTGATTTGTATTGGCGCTTCCGCAGAAACCGCTTCCATGCAATATCAATTAGATGTACCAACAGGAAAAGCAATGTCATATTCTAAAAAAGGTGGGATTGATTCGTTTGTTCGCAACCTAAATGGAAATATTCAATATGTTGCTGGTTATCGCTCTCCATCATCAACCATTACGCTAATTAACACCGATGCTAATAATGGTAAACTAGCGCGAAATGGTTTTGGTGAATCTTTATTACACGGAAGATTAAGCTTACCAAGTAATACAAGCTACTATGAAAATTGTAATGATGGCATATTCATCGCCACAGAGCCTAACAAAAAACCTGTCAATTTTGAATGCAGAGTCCCTGATTCATTTAAAATTAAACGACTTTCATGGGGTGAAGCACTGGATTAAAAGCAATATCAATTTAAATCAGTGAATAACATAAAAAGGACTGAATGCTAATTTATAGCAATCAGTCCTTTTTCTTAAACATCATTTCCAAGAATGATTAATCAATACCAATTTCATGCCATGAGATTCTACGCAAACCAGATGCGCCACATCCTTGATCTAACGGATTATAATAAGTTTCATCACCCACACTCACCGCAATACCATAATCACTCTCAGCACATGATAATTCATCACTAATAAAATCATTCGGCTCTTTACTGAATATTTTACCATTTAGCTTCACATGATCAGCAGTCTTAGATGATGAGCTTGCTAACTCATTATACAAGCCAAAAACGCCATCATTATTTGTAACATAATTACGATGATTACTCGCCACCAATACTGGAGAAGTAATATCATGCGTTACATAGCCAGCAACAATAGTATCAAAGCCATTAACCTTACCAGTTAAATGCAATTCTTTCTTCGAAGGCGTGCCACCATCTCGTAAACTTAATGCCATCACAGAGCCACCTTTGGTCGTCAAATCTCGGAAACAAACTACAGGCTCACCACTTTCAGCATTGGCAAATGCTTCCGCCTTTAGAATATTAGTAGTAACAAACAAACTACCTTCCACTGCTGTCAGCCCAATATTACCTAACTCTTTTCCTTTAAACTTACCGCCAGTCACTTCCACCGGTAAAGTTAATGCCCAACCTAGATAATCCACATTATCCATTTTGACCTTAACATCACGAATCCACACTTCTTTATCCAAGCCATTCACATGACCCTGACGCTTATCTTGAATTTGGTTATCACGTAAATCTTGATAACTAACTGCCACAGGCGCGAAGTCCAATTTATCTTCAAAAACCACTATTTTCTGTGGTTCCTTATTAGTAATATCTTCAGAATAAAGTGTTGAGCCCGTTACAAAAGCCACCACTCGTTTACCATCAACAATACTAGAAGTCGGCGCTGTACTAACAGGTAATTGAGGATTACCAATAAATACCTTATGAAGCTGCCATAACTCTGGAGAAGAATAGCGCATATCAAAACGATACACATCGCCATTTCTATCACCAAAATAAGCCACATCAGCAATACCATCTAAGTCTAAATCCACAACCGCTGGCGCTGAAAAGCCATAATGCTGCTCTAAATTAGATTTAACTTTAACTTTCTGAATCAAATCCCCCATGTTGAAAGATTTTTTCGGATCATCACCGTAGTTTTTACTCACAGCATTAATAACCAAGGCAGCATTTTCTTGCTCGTCACCATCTAAACCACTACTGGTAATAATGCCTTGAAAAACATCAGTATATGTTGGTTTTCTATTTGCATCACGGTATAAACTAATCGGGGCAACAATCGGAGAACCTGTCACATAACCAAACTCAGACTCTAAGCTTTTTTGCTCTGATGATGTCCACATAGGAAAACTCTTTGCCCAATCCTGACTTTTCGCATCAACCCCAATAGTTTTACGACTCACTTCATCTTTACCAGCAATATTGAATGCAAAAACACCCTTACCGCCCTGACCTAATGAAGTTACCGAAAATAACTGTCCTTCATTGGTTAAACGTGTACCAATACCACCATTTATACCAAAACTATGTGGGTTTTCTGTTGTTCGACCAAAGTCAGACCGAGAACGTAAATACATCGACTGATATAAAGTTTTACTATCCGTTTGCTTCATATTGCCAGGAAGAATACCTAGTACATATTGATATGGCGTATCTTCATTTTTTAACGTTTTATAAATCTTAACCATGCCATCATTTGAGCCATAAATCAGATATTTAGGTAACGTGGTTGTTTTCTCTTCCTCATTACCTACTTTCGCTTTTTTACCCTTATCACCTAACATGGCTGCATAATCATTAATTTGTAATAAGTTCGTACTTAATCCATTACCAGTATATCGAAACTCATTATTCGCACTCTTACTTTCAGCGCCAGGAATATTAGCATCCACCATCGCACGAGTACGGTAACCTGTTTCTTTATCATCTTGCGTAGAAGTCGTTAACCACGGCAAATATGCCAAATACTGTTGCTCAGAAACATTCTTTTTAGGCAAACCTAAACTTGTATTATTGAAATGGCTTTTTAAAACCTCAGGTTTAGCATGCGTTAAACTCAACCACCCGCCTTTGCTAGGTGATTGACCGATAACTTGGTGTAAATCAGGAGCATAATGGGCATGTGGATTCACTTTTGCCGCTTGACCATTCGATAAGGTCTTACTCATTTTTAAATAAGATACCCAACGGTTTCCTTCAACCTGCAAACTAATAATCAAACGCTCAGGATTCTTGCTTCCACCCATATAGCTCGAAACGGCAGGAGCAGATGAAGAGAAAAATGATCGAGGACGACGAGATTCAATGAACTCATACATATACTCACCAATTTCATCCGCGTTTTCAGAAACCACATAAAATGGCTTACCTTTACTCGGGTCTCCATTATCAGCATCCTTTTGCTCCGAAGCATTGCTGATTCCAGCACCCCATTTTGCAAAATTTTGGTAATGGCCATCATTTAGGGCTTTATCCACCCCGACACCACCTGTAAATACATATTGATATGGAAAATCAGGACCATTAAATGGCTTTCCTTCCTTATCTAACCCTTCATTTTTTGGATGAGTCGTGGCTGCAATATAAGCAGCTTTTCTATTTTCCAAATCATTTACTCGGTTACCATCGGCAAAAACAACAGAGAAAATATCCTGACAACGATATTCCACAAACTCAGAAACAGACAACATGTCACGCATACTGTTTACATTACCAAGATTATAACCAGTATAACCATTCAAATTTTGATTCAACATTTGAGGAAAACTATTATGCATATACGATGCGGATGTTGTCGTTGTAATGCTTCGAATAGCCTCCAAAAGTGATTTTTTATCTGCATCTGTTGGGGTTGCTGTTGGCGTAAATCTCATCGGATGACCATAATTTTTAAAATACTTATCCGAAACAACATCAGCCCATTTGGGATCTCGGTTGGTCAATTTTGGTAAATAAACACCATTTTTCTCTTTGGTACTACCACCTTTAACATCCTTGCCTTTGCTTTTAATAAAATAAGCACGGCGAGAAGCTGGAATATTCGCCAAATACTCATGAGCTTTGTCCTTAACCCAGATAGGATCAACCCCAGGTACCAAGCCTAATTCTTCTTTACTATACGTTTGCCAATTAGATGATCTCGCATCATCACGAATAACATACAGGCCCCAGCCAAAATCATAATAAAACTCATCAGCCAATCCATGTAATGCACTTTTCACCAAATCCAAACGACTTGGTGCAAATTTTCTGGCAGCTCCCGAGGTTAAATCTTTATGATTTGAGGGGTCTCGAACATTTACTTTATGATCCATCGTTGTGGAGTTATCCACATAAGCAAAAAATAATGGTGTTGAACGATTAATATAGGATTGCGAAATAATAGGATATGAAGGAAATGGATAAGGCTTAGCATCAACATTTTCAGCATGTGAAAGAACGACAAGCCCACTACATAACATGAAACTTAATTTAAACTTTAGATATTGACTATTTATACCAACATTTGAAGACAACATACCTTTTTCCCGCATCTTTCATTGAAATATCATATTAAAATACCATAATTTATACAAATACAGCAACAATAAATTATTCCAAAACTACTAAACAATACCGTTTATAAAACAGCATAAAAAAACATAACCCATTAAATATAAAGAATTTTAATACCAATAAAATAATAAATAACAGATGTCCCCCTTTCATCAAAACACAATATTATGCTAAAATTATTTATTAATTCATCATAAAAATAACAGTATTTACATTAGCAAATATATATTCTGACTTCATTTCAACATCTGCAAAAAAATAATTTGACGCATTTCATTCAAAATAAAACAAAATGTATGAACATCGTACTTATACCATCATTTCAATATAATTTCTTGTTTTTTAATAAAAAATATTTAATTTTCAGATAATAATATAGGCTTAATATCCTATTTTCAACAAAATACAAAACCATCTTTCAATAATCACCAAACTTTCACCATTTTATATGCCCATTTCCCATCTTTTGTCTAATAAAAACCATCTATTTAGCTACTTTTAAAATATTAATGCTCTGAAAAAATTATATTTGAACGGGTATCATCAGCATGGCTCTGCTATTTTGATCAAAATGCTTTATCTATAAGCTTAGATAATCGCACTGTTATCGTTATTTCAATCTATCTATTCATATTTTTTAACAACCATTACCAAAAAATGATTAATTTACAAAAAATAATTTTTACAAAATAAATTATTTAGTTAAATAAAACAAATTCTAAATAATAAATAGTTTTCATCCAAAAGAAGTAATACTAAATTTCAATAAATGACTAAATAATAAATTTTTAATTTCAAAACAGCAAAAATATGGTACTTTTACTCTACAAATAAGAAAATGGAATTAAATTTCATGAAAGGGGTTATTATGATTTTTAACATAATAGGAGTTGGGTGCGGGCCATTTAATTTAAGTTTGGCAGCCTTATTAAATGATGATAATCATAAAAGCCATCTGTTTTTAGAACAAAAACAGAATTTCTCTTGGCACTCTGGTATGCAAATACCATTTACACACATTCAAAATAGCTCTATTAGAGATTTAGTATCTTTGGTTAATCCGCAATCTTTTTACACATTCAACAACTTTCTTCACCAAACAGGAAGAATGGAAAAACATACTATTGCGGGATTTGAATACACAACTAGATGGGAGTTTGAACAATATTTAGCATGGGTTGCCGATAATATAAATGGCATCAAAATGAATAGTACTGTCAAAAAGATATCTTTAGAAAAAGAGCTATTTAAAGTGACTGTTCAAAGTGGGAATAACACAAGTGATTATTTATCCCAAAATATTAGCCTAGGAATGGGAGTAACACCCTATATTCCAAACTGTGCTAAAAAACATCTTGGGGATAATATCTACCACAATAGCCACTATTTAACCCATCGAAAGAATATGAAGGGCAATGTTGTCATCATTGGAGGCAGGCAAAGTGCGTTAGAAATTGCCAATGACTTATTTAATCATTCGGATGGCATAAAATCATTAAGCTTAGTATATAGAGCACCATTTATTAATCAAATGGAAGATTCTGCTTTTGCCGAAAATACTATTTATACCAAAGCAGGCGTTAGCCAATTTTATCAATTAGATACCAATCTGAAAGAGAAACTAAACCAACAATATCAATTAACCAGTGATGGTGCATCACGAGAAACAATTACAGAACTTTATCAAAATATTTATATTAATGAATATAATAATAATTCACCAATTGCTTTTAACATGTATCCAAATTCTGAATTTAACAATTTATCGAAAAATGAAAAACAATATCGATTGGAAATAAGAAACCTAAACAGTGAAAAGACAGAAGAGCTCCTCGCCGATATAGTCATTCTAGCCACCGGCTATTATCAATCCTTTCCAAATCATATTTTTTCAGAAGAAATTATAAATAGCATTGAGTTTGACAATGCTAATAGACCATTATTAAAAGAAAATTACGCTTTACAATTTAATGGGAAAGGAAATATTTTCTACTTAAATGGTGCAAGGCACTCCCATGGTGTTGTAGACCCAAATTTATCATTAAATGCTGTCCGTGCAGATATTATTCGACATTCCATATAATTAAAAAGGATTACCAATGTTCTATTTACTTATAGCAGCTTTTCTTTGGGGCACATCATTTATTGCAGCAAAATTTGCATATAACATGCTAGATCCTGCTTTAGTGGTTGCTTTGAGGCTTATCATATCCAGTATAATTTTAATTCCAATCACACTGCGTTACCGTAATAAAAACAAGCAGGACAAGGAAAAAAAACATGGCCTTTTTATTTACTTAATTTTATTAGGTTTATTAACCTATCCGATCACTTTTTTACTGCAATTTATCGGTCTTAGCTACACATCAGCCTCAAGTGCTGCCACTATGATTGGCATAGAACCTTTAATGGTGATTATCATTGGTATTATTTTCTTCAAAGAGAAGCCTCAACCTTATATGCTATTTTTAGGCTTATTGGCATTTATGGGAGTATTTTTAGTGGTAGGAATATCGACGGATAGCAACATATCTTTTTTAGGATGTTTTTTAGTTCTACTATCAACCATTGTGGTCGCTTTTTGGCTAAGATTATCCAAAAAAATCATTTCCCAGATGAATTCAACCTTATATACAGCTCTAACCATTCAATTAGGAACAGTTTTTGGTCTACCCATCGTATTGCTATTAGTCAACGACTGGAGTGTAAATGTATCCGTTAGCGGCATCACTGCCATATTATATCTTAGTATTGGATGTAGCCTTTTTGCCGCTTGGTGCTGGAACAAAGGTTTAGCAAAAACACCAGCCAATATGAGTGGTATATTTCTTGCTCTAGAGCCCGTCTTTGGTGTCTTACTTTCTATTCTTCTTTTAAATGAAAACCTAACAGCCACGACAACTATCGGTATTCTTATGGTCATTCTATCAACAGGAATCTGTTTGATTTTACCTAAAAATCAAGTATCCATTTAAAGCCATCAAATATAAAGCCAATGAAAAAATTCATTGGCTTTAATATCTGAAACATACAAAATTACAAATTACTCTTAATATATTAAGGATGCTCCCAAACTAATTTAATAGTCGCATCAATAACCCCAGTATTGATAGGTTCCCTATTAGAAACCTTACCTAGCGTTACCACAATACTTTCACTACTGCTAGGTCTTGATTGTGTTAATTCAAATAGCTTCTGAGGGGTATTAAATTCAATATAATTCGATTGAGAAGATGCCTTGGCCAATCTAATTTGTAAATTTTCATTACCTTCTATGAGAATTCCATTTTGACGAGAATTAAGGCGTCCTCCATTAACAAGACTCAATGTCATATTAACGACATCAGATGTAGGACATGCTGCATTCACTAAGCCAGTATTTCTCATACCCGCAATTGTAAATGATTTAGCAGCATTCTGCCCATTATCAAATGCATTAGAAGAAAAACGTCCAAAATTTATTACGCTATCACTTTGACTGATAGTAATCCTCTCTGGAGGACAGATTAATTCACTTGACACACTAATAGTTGGAGTAATTAAAATATTACTAACTACAGAAGGGGGAAGTGGCGAACCCTTTATCTTAGTAAAAAGTCCTCCTCCTGCTGTAGCTGACCATACCGCAATAGGATCACGAAACACCTGATCGTGTGGAGCTGGAAACCTATTATCACGCTGAGATGTATATTCATATGCAATAATGGTTGGTATTGCCCCAGGGACATATGGATTTAAGTCTTGAAATCGAACATTTTGAAATATTGGCACATAATCACTAAATATAAGCTTTTGGTTAGGCACCCTGAGATCCGTAATTCTCTCACTAGATCGTAAAATATTGATCATATTAATAGACATTCCTAAATTAGTTAGGTTAGGAACTCTAGCATTTTGAATCATAACTCTCGCACCTTGGAGATTAGTTACACACTGCAACATAAATGCTTGTGCAGTTGCATCGTTCTTATAAGTGCCATCACGATTGAATGTAAAGTGAATATTATGCCTACTATTAGTTACTATCGTCTCAAGAGACTCTTCAGTACAAACAATGGCATATCCTGCTAGCTGGGCATTCGCACCAAAAGAAAGAACTGACATAGCAATAAAAAGCAAAAACTTAATTCTAAACATCATTTAGCCCCCTGCCTATTTTTTGCGCTCGCAGCTTTGTTCATTACAACTATAGAGCAAGCTATTTGTAGCACCTAAATCACTCAAATATACAAGATGAATGGCATTCATTTTATTTCCTGGCACCTTATAAACATGAGAATCAAATGGTTTTAAGATAATCTCTTTCATTGTCTCTTTGCTATTCATCACAGGCATAATAATAATATGATAAGGAGTCGGGTTCTTTAAAGTGACAGTATTAGCACCGCTTGGTTGCACTTCAAGAGCATCCTGCCAATCGCCTTTTGTTGGATAATTAACCCCAGCTGGCCTATAAAATAATTTAATTTTTGCTTGCATAATCAAGCGAACAGAACTATTTTCAGAGTTTACCTTAGGAGGTACTTCTAATACATTAAAATAAAATAATGTCTCTCTGTCCTGAGCCAATTCACTTGTATCACCAACAGTGGTAATTTTGATTTTTTTGGACTTTCCTGGGTCTAAACGCTGCAATAATGGCAAAGCCACCAATGGAGCGCTAACTTTCTGTCCTTCTGAATCTTCAAGCCAAGTTTGTAATAATATCGGGGTATTATCTTGAGGACTGGTAACAGTTATGTCTGTAATTTTAGCTTTCTGATCAAATACAATCCTTGTTCTATCTAGTGATATTGCAGCTTGTGCTGTACTTGATAAAACCAATATTGCTGATAACAAACCAGTTAGAATTTTTTTCTTCATATTCAATCCTTCAAATTATTATTTTATTTACAAATAAACTCATTCAACCCATCCTTGGTATATTTCTGCTGGGTTATATTAATTTCACAAGATTGATCTTGACCCCAAGTCACCTGCAATCTACTCTCGGGATTAACCCCTGAAATATAAGCTTGTCCTTGCTCAGAAATCATTGCCAATTGTGCCCCTGTATCAGCATTCAGAACTAAAGCACCAAATGGGGGATACTCATCATTTTTCATTTTAATTTGACTTAATATCTGGTCACCTTTGATTGTTCCTATACGAGCATAACCAATGGCACCTTCAGTTAAAGTCACTGAATGGTTAGTATCTTCAACACTAATATCATCCGGTATATTTCTCAAATCCACACTGGCGTGTGCACGATAATAGGGAGCAATCCCACTCACGACAGCCAAACCGAACCTATTGGTAACTAGTTGCTTACCGCCAGTTAACGGTACTCCTTTTACACCTTTACCAACATCCATAATCAATCTAGGCTGGTTAGGAGCTACTTGTCTATGAAATGCAAAACCATGCCGAGTAAATGTTGCTGATCCTGTCAAAGAAACATTCACAGAATGTTGATTTTTGTTATAGCTTGTATTTGCCGTCAAACTACCAAATGGCATATATTGATTCACATAAGCACTTAATGTTGGATCGCTAACTCCATCGGAACTACGTATACCTAATCTCGTTACTCTATTACCACCATTTCTAAAGTAACTTACATTATTACTCATTCGCTTAGAGCTATCATCATATGATGAGAAATATGAAATACTACTATTTGGTCGTTCTAAAGGCATCAAAAATGACATTGATATATTATTACTACTATATCCTTGGTTACGGTAGAGATTTGCACCTAGACTGATGCTCGATCCTTTCAGAACCCCTCTTTTAATTTGTCTATGAATATCAAGACCAACACTCTCATTTTTTTCTCCATCCCAATAGGTCCTAGTTGAACCAATAGCCGAGACACTTGCATCTATCTTATTAAAGTGCTGACTTAGTGATAATGTAATTAAGTTTTTTTCCCGCATACTATTATTCATGCCCGTTTTAATATCAGCAAAACGACTGGTTGACATATAATCACGGTCGGAAAATCGATAACCCATTAAGTTCACTTGAGTATTGGTAGACTCTAATTTTTTTGCATAATTAAATCGATAGCTATAACCTGTTGTTTTTGGCTCTCCACTAATATCCGCAGAAGAACGGGTCACATCAAATGAAACAGCACCAAATTTTGATAAATTTAAGCCTAAACCAATATTCCCAGCAATATATTCACTATCAAAAGTAGAAAAAATACCACCATATACTGAAGTATTATTGGTAATACCATATGATATTTCACCCGAGAAAAATTTAGTGTTTTCATCAGCTACATTGTTATCATACTTATATGTATTAAGTTTACCGATACTTGCATGATATTGAGCCTGACCTTTTCTGGTCAAAAAAGGTACGCTAGAAGTTATAACCTGAAATTCAGTAATTGAGCCATCATCTTCCTCAATCGTTACATCTAAAGTACCAGAGATATAATTACTAAGCTGGTCAATAATAAATGTACCAGGTGGCACTTGAAGTTTCTTCAAAGTAGAACCGTATTGAGAAATAGTTACTACCGCATTCGTCCTTGCAACACCGGTAATTAAAGGTGCATATCCTCGTAGATTAGGGGGAAGCATATTCTCATCAGTATAAATACTAGCACCTTGCATTCGAACATTATCAAATATTCGAGTATTTAATGAGGAATCACCAATTTTAAGTTTAGCTGCTATAGAAGGTAAATCACGATACGCATAAACATCATTCCATTTGAAATGGCTGTTCTTGTTATTGGCACTATTATTAAATCTTTTGTCATATTGATAATCGGCTCGTATTCTCCACTCACCTACGTTAGCACCAACAGAACCATAAGCATTTAAATTATGAGTTGAATCTCTGTCTTTACCATTGCTATATGAATCATAGATATTATAATCTAGTACAACACCATTGATTCCAGAATCTCGCGCTGCTGGTGGATCCCAGTGCTCATCTTCATAAATAAAATAAGCTTGAGGAATCGATACTATTAACTCTTGTGCTTCGTCATCGAAGTGTATTCGAACATCATCCTCTACATCATAAAGATTCGCACAATTACCTTCTGATAACTCTAGAATATTTTTTTCATATGCTTTTTTTAAACCAAGTTTCGGAATGATGGCTATTGGTATACATGCTTTAACTTTATTATCATCTGCATAAAACCGAATATTATCATTTCTACTCATTAACCGATCGTTAACTCGAATATTAGCAATATACTCGGCACCATCCACAGGACCACTCTGTTGGAATTGAGTTAAATCAATTTCAACATCGCCACTGATGTCAATAACTCGACTATCAAACTCAATAGCTTGAGCTCTTTCTGTTACAAAGATTGTGCAAGCATTAAATATGATAAATGGTACTAAGCTTTTCTTTCTCATAAGAAAAAACCCCTAATTTTTTTACCTTATTTATATTTATATTCATTTAAATTATAAATATTATAATATGAAAATACCATAATAAGTATAAAAAAAGTTGGTTGCTTTCACAACCAACTTTTGTCACTAATTACTTAACAGAAATTAGTCGTACTAATTTAGTTATAGCTTAACGTGTAGTTAATAGAAGTGTTGATTTCAGTTTCTTTGATGTCATCTGGTTTGTACGCAGCCATTTGAGCACCAATAGTTACAGTATTGCTACCACTGATGTCAAATTCTTGAGGAGTATTAGGAGTAAGAGCTGCGTTACTACCATTATTCGCGTTTACAAGACGAATACCTACGCCTGGTACTGTTGGTACAACGTGGATCTCTGCGTCTTCAGCTGAAACTTGACCATTAAATGAGATGTTAGCTTTAGAGAATGAACGAGCAGGAGTTTCGCCATCTGCTTCTACTTTGTTTGCACAGTTATTAAAAGTAAATGTAAATGTTTTAATAGCTGATCCTGCTGTTGTTTTCAACTGGTTGATTGTTGTACGTTCTAAATCAACTAAATCATCTTTTTTGTCTAATGATACTAGGCATGTAGAATCACTAATAACACCTGTAAATTTAATAGAACCCTTATCACCTTCGCCTGAAGTTGGAGTTTCAGCAAAAGCTGCGCCAGATACTAACATAGATAACAATGACAATGAGATTAAATTCTTCTTCATAATTAAGATCCTAAATGTTTTACAAACAATACTAAGTTATTGTTTTATTATTAAAAAAAATCCCTAGCAATCGCCACTTAATTCACCGCTTGAGACTTTCGAGAACCTAGAATACCAAAAATCCCACCCTCATGTAACTATGCAAGTATCATATAAAATATATTCATATCTATTAAGTAAACATTGTGTTTTTAAAATACTAAACGTTGATTTTGTTTAATATTTTTTTATTTTTGTTAAAAAAATACAAACCTATGTATCAATTATAAAAATATAATTTAGTATCTGTTTAAATGTGGATTATTATCTGAATAGCAAATAATATGCCATTTTTTTTATTATTGACCTGATTTAACAATCTTTTTGAGCATATTTTAATTAACTCACTTTAACTTTTATTAACACAAATAAACATAATAAAATGCTAATGGTATATATTTTTTATATAAATGAAACATATTTCAGCTAATAAATATAACCAAATACCCA
>JASLFS010000090.1 GCA_030150505.1 Vitreoscilla sp.
TAGGAGTTTTAGGAGAGCTAATTAACCACCATTGGTGGTGAGTGGCTTTTTATGATTATAAAACCATGACCATGTCACGGTACGATTATATCTTTCAATGTAAGTATTTTGTTGTGGTTTCCTGGTTGACTATACTCAATCTGGATACCTATTTTTAATAACCCGATATGGTAGTGAATAAATTTATTTTAAAGTGTTATATGTCATATTGATTAATATGAGAGTGAAACTTTAAACATTACCTAATAATGTGGCCTAGTTTGTTTGGCCCTTACAATAAAGTTTATGAAAACATGTGGCGCAATGAAAAAGAAAAGTGGGGAAAAGGGCATTTTTGCATGGAGGACAATGGTTTTTAGCAGCTTTCTAGAAAAAATCGATTTGTACTACGCAAGGCTATCGCAATACAGTTGCGTGCGAAGAGTGGAAAAGGCATATGGTGTTGTGGTTAAGAAGCATGCACATTTATCATGAGTGCATCTTTTAGATTATGCATTTAAGATAGATTTCTAGGATATAACTTGAATTGATGGGAGAAGTCAGAAAAAGCATGAATGTTAAAAAAAGCTAGCATATTCAATATGCTAGCTTTTGTAATTTGGTGGCGAATCAGGGATTCGAACCCCGGACACAAGGATTATGATTCCTCTGCTCTAACCGACTGAGCTAATTCGCCGTTCTCTTGAGGATTTGAATTATACGGATTTTTTTACCTTGTGCAAGTTTTTTTATAAAATAAATGATATTTTTTGTTATTAATTTGATTTTAAATGAAATTTAATTCATGTTGTTTATGGTTCTTTTAATAGCCCCGGTTTATATTGACGATGCCCTTGGGCTTTTGGCCATTTTCTATTTGTAAAATGTTATGGACAATGTGTTCGATGGCTATTGCTGGTATGGTGGCTGCGGCGATGTGTGGTGTGATTGTAATGTCTGGGTGATTCCAGTAAGGGTGATTTTTTTGTAAAGGCTCTTGGTTGAATACATCTAAAGTTGCACCGGCTAGCTTTTGGTTTTTTAGTAGTTCTAATAAATCGTTGTCTACTAGGTGGGCTCCTCGGGCTATATTGATGAGGTAGGCTTGATTGGCAAGGTGTGTTAGGTTTTGTTTGTTAAGGATATTTTTAGTTTGTGGGGTATTGGGGAGTAGGTTGATTAAAACATTGCATTGTGACAGAAATGGGATAAATTCAGCTTCCCCATGAAAACTATGGATTGATTTCCAGTTTTTTGGAGATTGACTCCATGTTCTCACTTGGAATCCAAAAGAAGCTATACTTTGGGCGACGGCCCCACCTAGGGTGCCAGCCCCTAAGATGCCGACAATAAAATCGGATTTTAATCGATAAGGTAGTGGTTCCCAGTGCTGATTTTGTTGGTGTTTTGAATAGATATTAAATTGACGGAAGTAATATAAAGTTCTTTCTATGGCGTAATCAATCATTTGATCAGCCATGCCAGCATCTTCTAGTCGGATGATAGGGGTATTTTGGGGTAAGTATCCAGCTTGTTCTATTTCTAATATGGCATCAACACCTGCGCTAAGAGTGAATATGGCTTTTAAGTCATTTCGTTGTTCTAGCATGGCAATCGGTGGCATCCATACTAGAGCATAATCTGCTTTTGCAGTATCTCCTGGTTGCCAGATGCGGATGTTGGCTTGTGGTAGGTGTTTTTTGATGCTGTTTAGCCAAATCTCAGGTTGGTTATCATTATGATTGTAATAAATAATTTCCATATTCTAATTCTCCTTTGTAGTGTTTTTATAGTTTATGGCACATATCACCTTGTCTAAAACCATCCCAATCAAATGTAATGTTTTTTGCAAAGCCGATTACTTTAAATAGCTCTCCCATTTCATGTGGGGCAATGAGCATTTGAGCATTTGAGCTGGCTTTGATGTAGTCATTGCTACCAATATCGCCGGTTTGAGCTAAATTGTTTAGTAGGCCTAAATTTAATAAGAAGTTTGCTTGGGTTGTGTATCCCGTGATAATAAGATCATTATTGGTGCAGACTTCTGCGACTGAACTAAAGTTAATGTGACAAGTTAAATCCATTAGGCCAGGATAGAAGAATGGGTTGTGTACAGAATGGTGGCGGTAGTGGCCAATGAGTGTGCCCATGTCTCGTTGAGGGTGATAATATTCATATTCGTCAAATCCATAATCTATCATTAATAGACCGCCCTTTGATAAGCGACTAGAAATTGTATTGAGGAATTGCCGCATTGCTAAATGAATTTCACTGGTATAAGGTAGGGCGCTTGGATTGACGCTCTGGGTGAGTTCTGATAATTCAGGGGTGTTGATAGGCTTGTTCTGCCAAGTTAATTCATCGTTTTGAATGGATACACCTTTTTGATAAGCAGCTTGTTCATTCCATTCAATTAGTTCACATGGGATAGCATCTAATAATTCATTGCCAATAATAATGCCGTCAAATGTTTCAGGGAGCCTGTCTAAGTGGATAACTCTATTTGCTAAATCAGGACATTTTTCTAATATTAGTTGCTTTTGTCTAGCTACTAATTCACCAGATAATTCAATAATATAGTATTTTTGCCAAGTTTCTGATGGTAATGATTGAATCAACGTAACTGCTAAATCTCCCCGACCAGCGCCAAATTCATAAATGTTCCCTGATGTTTCTGGAAGTAATTGCACCAATTGTTTGGCTAATGTTTGCCCAAATAGTGGCGTTAAGCTCGGTGCTGTAATGAAATCACCTTCTACTCCTATTTTATGACTGCCGCCACTGTAATAACCAAGATTTGGTGTATACAGTGCCATTTCCATGAAATGGGAAAATGGAATCCAATTGTCATTTTCTTCGATAATCTTTTTGATATGTTCTAGTAGCTTGGCACTAGTTTCTTTAGCATCTGCTGATGGCTCGGGTAAATTATTCATTTTAAATACCATTGTATATGTTTTTTTTATTATAACGATAAAGTGACAATTTTTGTTTAGTGAAAATAATGACTCTTAAAAGACTATCTATTGTGTTTAGGAATATTTCTATCACAACATCCAGTTTTTATTTAATTTCTACGATGTAAATTGATTTAAGTAATTGTCCCTGTTAAAGATTTTAATTTTTTGAGTTGACCACCGCTTGAAACTTCAATATAGTGTAGGTATGTGGGTGAAAGTGGGTTATTGTGGGGTAAATTAAAGGGTTATTTATGTTTGGTGGCGTGCAAGAGCTAACAATTGATACCAAAGGTAGGTTAGCGATTCCTGCGAAGTTCAAGGAAGTATTATTGCGTCACCACACCCCCGAGCTTGTTATCACCTTAGAAAAGCGCAGCCAATTGTTGTTATATCCAGTTGCACAATGGCGGCGTGTGGAAGCAGATTTGTTGAAGTTGCCAACCATGAGTAGTCCTGTATTGAAGAAATTTCAGGCATTGGTTTTAGGGCATGCGGAAACCATTGAGCTAGATAATGCCGGTCGTATCTTGCTACCACAAAGCTTAAGAAAATTGGTTGAATTTGATCGAGATGTCACTTTAGTTGGGCGAGCGAATCGAATGGAGCTTTGGGGTCGAGAACGTTGGGATATGGAAACGGCCGCAGCATTGGATTTAGACGAAGACTTATTGGCTGAAGAGTTAAGTAAAACGACTTTGTGTTTATGAACGAAAAAGAATTTATCCATACGACAGTACTACTTCATGAAGCTGTTGAGGCATTAGATATTAAAGCTGATGGCATTTATGTTGACGGTACCTTTGGTCGTGGTGGTCACAGTAGAAAAATACTAGAACAACTCGGTGAACATGGTCGTTTAATTGTTTTTGATAAAGATCCTCAGGCCATTGAAGTTGCTAATGCATTAGCAACGGCTGATAAAAGAGTGAGTGTTGTTCATCAAGGTTTTTGTCATTTTAAAATGGCACTTTCTGAATTAAATATTCAGAAAATTGATGGAGCCTTATTTGATTTGGGTATCTCATCGCCGCAGATTGATGATGGTGAGCGTGGGTTTAGTTTTCGGTTTGATGCACCCTTAGATATGAGGATGGATACAACACGAGGACAAACAGCAGCAGAGTGGATAAACGAAGCTGATGAAGCTGATATACAAGAGGTGATAAAAAATTATGGTGAAGAACGGTTTAATCGCCAGGTTGCAGCAGCCATTGTGTCGGCCAGGGAAGAGAAGCCCATCGAAACAACGGGTGAGCTTGCCCGTTTGGTGGCACAAGTCGTCCGTACTCGAGAAAAAGGACAAGACCCTGCGACTCGGACGTTCCAAGCCATTCGGATTTTCATCAACCGTGAGCTTGAAGAAGTAAAAATGGTATTGCCACAAGTGGTAGAAGCACTAGGGGAGGGTGGTCGTTTAGCAGTTATTGCATTCCATTCTTTAGAAGATCGTATTGTTAAGCAGTTTATGAAAAAACATAGCCAACAAGCAGAGCTTCCCCGCTGGGCTATGGTTAAGCAAGAGGACTTACCTCTACCACCATTGTTTTTGGTAGGTAAAGCAATCAAAGCAAGTAAAGATGAAGTTAGTGATAATCCGCGTGCTCGCTCAGCTGTCTTACGAGTTGCTCAGCGAACTAGCGGTGCGTTTTTAGAATGAATAAATTAAATATTATTTTATTGGTGCTGGTGTTGATGTTTGGGATAGGGGTTGTTTATATCCAGAATGAAACACGTGAATTACATAGCCAGTTAGACAAAGCACAAAAAGAAGCACAAAGATTAAAGCTAGAACGTGCTAGTTTATTATTACTACAAGCAAAACATAGTAATCATGTTGCCATTAAAACTGCTGCTGCGAAAATGAATTTACATACACCAGATGTTCGTGAAACTCACGTGATAGAAGTGGCGAAATAGTTATGCTAATTAAAAATGAATATAAGCCACAGATGCTTATAAAAAACGACAAAAAGAAAAAACCAACTTCAAAAAAATCAAGACTTGGTTTGGTTTTGTTTTGTTTTATGGCTTTTTATGCTGCTGTTGCATTGCGTGGCGTTTATTTACAAACGGAGAAACAAGAATTCTTGCAAGAGCAAGGTAACCAGCGATTTGTTCGTACCATTCCACTGTATGCTTCTCGTGGCTTAATTACAGACCGAAATGGCACTGCAGTCGCTATTAGTGCGCCAACACAATCATTATATGCATCTCCACGTAGCATGGAGCATTTGCCTACTGCTGAGCAGTTATCAAAACTATCGGTATTGACTGGTTTATCAGTTGAGTATTTGGATGAGAAACTAAATCAAAAAAACAAAGATTTTGTTTATATTAAACGTCATTTACCAAAAGAAGTGAGTGATCAAGTTGCTGCTTTAGGGTTGAAGGGATTTGGATTTCAACAAGAAAGCAAACGACACTACCCAATGGGCAATGTCTTTTCTCATGTGATTGGATTTGCAAATATTGATGGCCAAGGGCAAGAAGGTTTAGAGCTCTCTCAAAACAAGCTTTTATTGGGTAAGGATGGTGGTAAGGTTGTTTTGCGTGACAATAAAGGAAACATTGTCGATAGCATTGATTCTCCACGAAACCAAGCACCTATTGATGGCCAAAATATGGTGCTGTCAATGGATCAGCGTATACAGTCCTTGGCTTATGATTCATTAGAAAAAGCAGTCTTGCACCATCAGGCAAAATCAGGTAGTGCTGTTATTTTAGATGCTAAAACGGGTGAAATTTTAGCGCTAACTAACTATCCTTCATTTGACTCAAATAATCCAGCTAAAGCGAATGTTGAATATCGTCGTAATCGTGCAGTTACCGATATGATTGAGCCTGGTTCGATCATGAAACCATTTCCGATTGCTAAAGCATTGGATGCAGGTAAAGTCAGAGCCAATACAGTTCTAAATACTGCTCCATACATGATTGGACCTGCGAGAGTTAAAGATACACATGATTACGGTAGTTTAACGGTTGAAGGCGTGATGCAAAAATCTTCTAACGTTGGCTCTAGTAAGCTATCTGCTATGTTTAGCCCAGAAGAAATGTATGATTATTATAGTCAAGTTGGTTTTGGTCAGCAAATGCATTCAGGTTTTCCAGGGGAAAGTAAAGGATTACTTCGCCATTGGAAAGGTTGGAGACCTATTGAGCAAGCAACAATGTCATATGGTTATGGTTTGCAAATGAGCTTGCTACAACTTGCTAGAGGCTATACGATTTTTACAACTAATGGTCAATTATTACCAGTTAGTTTTAAGAGATTAGATGCTGCACCAGTAGGTGATCAAGTTATTTCGCCTGAAACAGCTAAAGTTATCCGCCAGATTATGGTATCTGT
>JASLFS010000048.1 GCA_030150505.1 Vitreoscilla sp.
CATCAATATATTGTTAGCTTATGGATGGGATATGAGTATAAATCATGCCGCCATACCAATATCTTAAAAGCTTTCTAAGTGGAAATTGATATTTTTTAACCTCTCCCCATGTGAATATTTTTACACTCACATTTGTATCTAAGATTATTTCTTCATCAATGATCAACTCTGTTTCAGCTATTTTGAATGGCTCGACAGCAACAATCCAGTGATTCTTAAATTTTGTAAAAAAGCTTTGGTTTCCTTCTGGTGCTAGTAGTGCAGAACCGATGAGTAGTACGGCATGATGTCCTTTTTCAATATATTGATTAAATTTTAGGACATCTTTCATTGTAATGACTCCTGGGATAAATTTACTGGGCCCAAAAAAAGGAGATATATTCATATAAATCCTTTTTGATCCTACTCCTTGAAACCAATTATCAAGTGAGTTGGGACCTGTAATATCGCCTATCTGCATGCATGAAGCACTTGCGCTAGAAAAAAATAAGTTACTAGAATCTCTTAAGCTTGCCATGGATATCCAGTCGATGGCAGGAATTCTTGTTTTACCGCTGTCTTGATGGGTTAAATCTGTAGGCTTTTTAACCATTTTCGATGCTTTTATTTTTAGATTGCCTAAATCTGCCTTCCCAAAGAGCCATAAGTCGATAATATATTGTTTATATAAATCAGGCCTATCCATTAACAACGCATACATAAAAGCCGCTGGACCACAAAATCCTGTTAAACCTTGATGCGGATAAGCATTATTTTTGCAATATGTATGATTTAGAGAAGTATTGTTGAGTTTTTGATGAGCCAATCTGCTTTCTAGTTGGGCTTCAATTTTCTCTTTTTCGAAGGGGTTATGTGAATGACCTACAGGAAAATTTTGATCAATGAAATGATGATGAGATGGGTTGTAATTTTTGTTTAAGGTCTCAAAATCGTCTTGCTTTGGTGTGGAATCAGTTTCAGGTGGTTGTGGATTAGGCATCGTAATCGCTTTTTACTTTAAAAATAAAGCCATATTTTTATTTCGATATAAATTGGCATAAGGTAGTAACTAAGTCGTAACGAAATGATTGGTTTTTGTTTAAAAAACTTATGCAATAAGGTTATATTCTCTGTTTAGATATCGCTTTAAATACACGCCAAGCTTGTCCTTTTAGAGCTGGTTGTCTGATCAGCTTTGCTGGATGTGGAATTTGGAAATACGGCTTATTCCAGTTTTTAACTTCATTGATTAAATCATAATCTTGATCACCCAAAAACAAGATGATTTTTGCTGCTTCTGCTTGTTTTTTGAGAATAGGTAAGCATGCATCACGTTCTTCTTTTTGTGTGGTTAATGTGTGATGCGATGCGCATTTTACCCATGCTGTTGTGAATATTTTGTCTTTGGGGATATTTAAAGCCAGCAGCATGTTTTCCCACAGTTCAGTGACATTGCTTAATAATGTATTGCTTAAATCATCTTGTGGAGTTGGATTGGTCGTAATAATGAGCAACTCGCAAGGCAGTGTTCCAATTCCCCAGATGGGCTGTCTTCTTGCTTGATGTAAACCACAGGCTTGGCATTGTTGATAATGATTGTGGATTTCATCCAATGGCATTGTGGCAAAATCTAATTGCTGGGTATGGCTGGGTGTTTCATTGGCAATGTCGATTGATTTAGGTTCTGCTAGCGGAGCTTTGTTTTTAACCATGCCATTTATTTGTTGGCGAATAGCTAAGGTGCTTGGTTGAGCTTTTACGATAGGCTGTTGGCTAATGGGAGCAGTAGCTGTGCTTGGTATGGTTTTATTATTATGTGCTTGAGGCTCATGAATAATATGGGCTGATTGATTTAACCAAATAGGACCGAGGCCTAAAGCTTGATGTAAATGTAAATAACGGCTACTTAACATCAACATACTCCATGACTAATGCATTTTGAGTCGTGCCATCGGTACAGCGATAATAGTCTTTTCGCACAGCAATAACTTCGAAACCATATTTTTGATAAAGTGCTTGGGCACCTTTATTGTCTTCTCGTACTTCTAGAAAAACTTTTAGGATGGGACGACCTGTTGAAAAATTTAATAGGTAATCCAATAGGCGGCTTGCCACGCCTTGGCGGTGTTTTTCAGGTAAGGTATTAATTAGATAAATTTCCGCTTCATCGAATAATTGTTGCCAAATTAGCATGCCAATAATATTTTCATCTTCGTGGGCAACTAGACAATGGTTATGTATTAACGCATCTGTAAGCTGCTCTTTAGACCAAGGTGCTGGGTTGCAACGTTGCTCTAAGTAATAAAGGCAATTGACATCATCATTATTTGCGAAGCGTAATTTCATTATTTTTTAACCTTTTGTGCAGCTTGTTCTTTGGCAGTTAAGGCAATTTTGTCGCGAACATACAATAATTCAGCATCCTGTGTTTCATGAGCTGGGTAACGTTTGCTTAGTGCTAAGTTAGCGTAATCTATTGCGGTTGGCATTTTATCTTCACCAGCTACAGGCATATCAAGATTGAGTGAATATGCATTGCCTAAGCCTACCGTTTGTGCCAAGTCAACTTCTATGGGTGTGCTGATATCCTGTGCTTTGCCAACTAGGTAAGGGCTTAAGCATTGGCATGTTTGGTTATTGTACCAAGCGTAAAATAATTCTCCCATGCGGGCATCGGTTGCCGTAAAGACAAATGGGCTTAAAGGTGCTAGAGATGCAATGGCATCTAAAGTAGGAATACCAATGAGTTTAATGTTGTGAGGCAAGGACAATCCTTGGGCTACGCCTAAGCCGATGCGCAGGCCTGTAAACGTGCCTGGTCCTTTAGCATACACAATGGTTTCAATGTCATTTAGGGTTAAGTGACTATCTTCTAGCAATTGTTGGATAGCAGGTAGAATCATTTCAGATTGCTTTGCCCCAACATTTTGGTGAAAGAGAAACTCGTGCTTATCTGTTTTAATAGCAATAGATAATACTTGAGTGCTAGTGTCAATTGCCAAGATAGGGAGTAAGTTTTCTTGTTTTGTGTCCATGATGGCTCTAGAGTCGTTTTTCAATTCGCAGTAAAATACATCAGTATTATAACAAAATAACGCTCAACTCATGTCTGAATATCGAGGTCGATTTGCACCTAGCCCAACAGGATTACTTCATATTGGTTCACTTTACACAGCTGTGGCTTCTTATTTAGAAGCCAAATCTCAGCAGGGTGTTTGGATTGTTAGGATGGAGGATTTAGATCCACCACGCTGTAAGCCGGGGGCGAGCGAGCATATTTTGCACACTTTGGAATCTTTTGGATTATTTTGGGATGAAGAGGTTGTTTATCAAAGCCGCCGTTATCATTTGTATCAAGATGCATTTGATGCTTTAAAATCACAGCAATTAATTTACCCTTGTTATTGTAGCCGCCGTCAAGTACATGATGAAGCATTGGGCATGGGGGTTGACGGTTTTATTTATTCTGGTCGTTGTTTGGCTTTAAGTGATACGAAGCAGGATTCATTACAGAAAAGTCCGGCTTGGCGCTTTAAGGTTAAAAATCAATCCATTGAGTTTGATGATGCAATTATGGGTTTGTATCAACAAAACTTGGCATCGGATATTGGCGATTTTATTTTATTGCGTGCTGATGGATTTTGGGCGTATCAGCTAGCGGTGATTGTGGATGATGAAGAGCAGAAGATTAATCATATCGTCAGAGGCAAGGATTTATTGGTATCGACTCCTAGGCAAATTGCTTTACAGAATGCTTTAGATTTTAACATGCAGCAATATGCCCACTTGCCATTATTGACCAATCACTTAGGGCAAAAGTGGTCAAAACAAACGTTGGCGCCAGCATTGGATGAGAAGGATAAAGAGAGGCTTCTTCGACAAGTATTTCAATATCTGTATTTGCCTGAGCCACCAGACAACAGCATGACAGTAGAGAATCTTTTGTCATGGGCTGTTGCTAAGTGGTCGATGGGCAGATTGCCAAAAGAGGATATTGATACTGAAAAAATGTTTTTTAAATCATAAATGGCAATAAAATAGGTGCTAAAAATGCGGTTAATATGCCATTAAAAATCAAGCCAACGCTGGCATAAGCAGCATATTTACCACTTTTTTCAAAAGCAGCATTGATGCCAAGGGCATGGGATGCTGTTCCTAAAGATAATCCTTGGGCGCTAGGTAAATTGACCCGCGCTAGTTTTAGCCAATAAATACCCAATAATTGTCCTGTTAGCCCTGCAATAATAACGGCTACGACGGTAATAGCGGGAATGCCTCCTAAGCTGCGAGTGACTTCAATTGCAATTGGATTGGTTACTGATTTTGCTGCCATTGAAATAGCAACTTCTTTATTGGCGCCCATGAGTTTTGCAATAAAGACACCAGAAAATAAACCCACTATCGAGCCTGCTGCTTGGGAAAGTAAAATAGGTAACCATTGTTTACGAATGCGATCCCAATTGAGATACAAGGGAACAGCAAGAATAACAACTGCTGGTTTTAACCAAAAATCAATAAAATCAGAACCTTTTTTGAAGCTTTCGTAAGGAATATCCAATGCATAGACATAAATCATGAGAGCTGCAGATGTGATGATTAAGGGGTTTAGCCAAGCATTGCCTGTTCTACGGCGAATCATAACGCTGATGCTGTAAATGGAGAGCATTAAGAACAGCGTCCACATGGGATTTTCTAAAATGCTCATAGTTTTTTCCTCATATAGTGATGAACTTTACCGGTGACCATTAGTACCAATAATGTACTGATAATACTGGCGGTAAAAATAGGCCAAAAATCTTGTTTTATTAGGTCTAGGTGTGTGACAACGGCAACACAAGGTGGAACAAGAAACAAAGATAAGTTTTCCATTAGGAAAGTTGTCAATGCTTGCATGGTTTCTACTTTTACCCAACCTGTTTTTAATAAAACAAATAAGAAAATTAAGCCAAAAACACTTGAGGGTAGAGGGAGGTGAGTGAAATGAATAACTGCTTCGCCAGCAGTCAAACAGCCAAATACGATAAGAAGAGAACGAATTAACATTTTATTTGCATCCAAGTTGTTGGCTCGAATGCCTTAAGTAAGGTGAAACTATTAAGTGAATCATTATACGCTGATTGCTTTGGATGTTAAGTATTTTGATGAATAACAAGGTATTTTGTATTGGTATATCGAATATTTGATTTGTTTTAGGTTGTTATTAACCATAAAAAAAGCACCGTATGAAAGCGGTGCTTTTTAATTAGTTTAACTTACTTTGCTTTACTGCCAATTTTACTTTCTTTTCCAGATAGTAAATTCACAATATTGCTTTTGTGGCGCATGAGTACTAATGCGGCAATAACGCAGATTGCCATCATGATGTGCTGATCTGTGACAAAAATAAGTGCAACAAATGGGCTTGCAAGTGTTGCTATTAGGGCGGCTAAAGATGAGATTTTTAAACCAAAAGCCATTAGTAGCCAGATGGCAGCACAAATCAGTGCTACTGGCCAAGATAGTGCTAGTAATACGCCAACAGCTGTTGCTACGCCTTTGCCGCCTTTGAATTTAAAGAAAATTGGCCACATGTGCCCAACTAAAACGGCAACAGCGATTAAGGCGATACTTAAAGTCGATAATTGCATTTGGATGGCGATAAATACAGCTACCCAGCCTTTAAATGCATCGCCTAGGAGGGTTAGTGCTGCTGCTAATTTTTTACCGCTACGTAATACATTGGTTGCTCCTGGATTGCCTGAGCCATAGGTTCTTGGGTCTGACATGCCCATGAATTTTGAAACAATGACAGCAAAAGATAATGAACCAATGAGGTAAGATAAAACAATTGCTATAATTTCGGTATTGTTCATAAAGATTTCACTACAATAGAATTGAAGCTAGATTCTACGTTAAACGAGAAAAGATTACAAAATGGATACCATATTTTTGCGTGGCTTTGAAGTTAAAACATTGATTGGCTTATATGATTGGGAGAGACAGCAGCAGCAAACTTTGATTTTGGATTTAGAAGTTGGATTGCAAGATCAAAAAGCAGCCAGTAGTGATGATATTAAACATACTATTAACTATGCTGAATTGGCTGAAAGTATTCGTCAAAGTTTGGCTGAATGTGATTTTTTATTGTTAGAGGCATTGGCAGAGCATGTGGCGAATATTTGCTTGAATGATTTTAATAGCCCATGGGTTAAGTTGTCAGTCACTAAGCCTGGTATTTTGGCAGGAGTAGCTGCTGTGGGTTTAACCATCGAACGACAGCAATAGCAATAAAAAACAAGGCTGCCTGAAAGGTTACAGGGAGCCTTGTTTTTTTGATTTTAAATGTATTTTTACATTATTTTTTATTTAAATTGTTTTTGCTGGCATAAACAAATAAACCAATGCCAATGAGCACCATCGGTAAGCTTAACCATTGTCCCATTGATAGATTCATGGCCAATAAACCCAGAAAATCATCAGGTTCACGAGCGAATTCGGCAATGAATCTAAAAGCACCATATCCAATTAGGAATAAGGCAGATACTTGCCCAGTTGGACGAGGTTTTTTAGAGAAAATCCAAACAATTAGGAATAGGGCAATACCTTCTAATGCAAACTGATACAGCTGTGATGGATGGCGTGGCAACATACCATTTTGATTAAAAAAATCAAGCAATTCTGGATATTTTCCAATCACTTTACTGTCTTCATAATAAGCTTGAGGAAAGCCCATTGACCAAAAATGATTGGGATTGGTCACACGACCCCATAGTTCGCCATTAATAAAGTTTCCAATGCGACCCGATGCTAAACCTAACGGAACCAAAGGAGCGACAAAGTCGGAAACTTGAAAAAAGCTTAGCTTGTGTTTACGAGAAAATAATAGCATAGCAACTAATACGCCGATAAAGCCGCCATGAAAAGACATCCCACCTTCCCATACTTTTAAAATATTGAGTGGATGAGTAATATAATCATTAAACTTATAAAATAAAACGTAGCCTAATCGCCCGCCTAAAATAACACCAATAATGCCCCAAGTTAATAAATCATCCAACATCGACTTGGTAAAAACCGATTGACCAGATTGAATACGTCTTCCACCTAGCCACATAAAAAATCCAAAACCCACTAGATAGCTAATAGCATACCAATGGATGCTAACGGGACCTAGGCTAAAAAAGACAGGATCAAACTGAGGGTGAATCATCATAGTGCATTATCCTACTTAATAATTAAGATTTTAGGCATTATAGCGGATAAAAGTATCAGAAATCGAACAAGATTAGTCAAAATAGATTGGACACAAAGTCCATAAGCATCACGATGTTCACGAATAGCAGCAAATATGCTGATAAAAAGTAGATAATCTTAACAATGTTGGTCCATCTACAAACAAAGTATGCTATCTTTTTGGATACCTAAAAAAATTTAGATACATTGATAAATTAAAAGATAATTCAGTTTACTAAGGAATAACAGCAATGCCTCAATATCGTTCAAAAACATCTACTCATGGTCGCAATATGGCTGGTGCACGTGCTTTATGGCGTGCAACTGGTATGACAGATAATGACTTTGGAAAACCTATTATTGCCATTGCCAACTCATTCACACAATTTGTTCCTGGGCACGTTCATTTGCACAATATGGGGCAATTGGTTGCGCGAGAAATTGAAGCTGCTGGCGGCATCGCCAAAGAATTTAATACCATTGCCGTTGATGATGGTATTGCCATGGGGCATAGCGGCATGCTTTATAGCTTGCCTAGCCGAGATTTAATTGCCGATTCTGTTGAGTACATGGTCAATGCCCATTGTGCTGATGCGTTAGTTTGTATTTCAAATTGCGATAAGATTACCCCTGGAATGTTAATGGCCGCTATGCGATTAAACATCCCAACGATATTTGTTTCCGGTGGACCAATGGAAGCGGGCAAAATCATTGGAATTAGCCAAGAGCCAAGAAAATTGGATTTGGTTGATGCCATGGTAGATGCTGCCAATGATCAAATTTCAGATGAAGAGGTTGCACAAACTGAACGCTCAGCATGTCCAACATGTGGATCTTGTTCTGGCATGTTTACCGCAAACTCCATGAACTGCTTAACAGAAGCATTGGGTTTATCTTTACCAGGAAACGGCTCATTGTTGGCAACTCATGCTGAACGCAAAGAGTTATTCTTGGAAGCAGGTCGACAAATTGTCAACATGGCCAAGCGGTATTATGAACAAGATGATGCTCATGTACTACCACGTCAAATTGCTAGTAAAAAAGCTTTTGAAAACGCCATGTCATTAGATATTGCCATGGGTGGCTCAACCAATACCATTTTACATTTGTTAGCTGCTGCAAATGAAGCTGATGTTGATTTTAAAATGGCAGATATTGATCGATTAAGCCGAGGTGTTCCTTGCTTATGTAAAGTAGCTCCTGCAACGCAAAAATATCACATGGAAGACGTGCATAGAGCGGGCGGCGTTATGGCTATTTTGGCTGAATTAAATCGAGCGGGCTTATTGCACACAGATACCTATACGGTTCACAGCGAAACATTAGCAGATGCTTTAGCTAAGTGGGACATTTCAGTTAATAACACTGAAAGTGAAGCACATAACCGCTATTTAGCAGCGCCAGGTGGAGTAAGAACAACAGAAGCATTCAGCCAAAATCGTCGTTGGAATAGCTTAGATTTAGATCGAGAAGCTGGCTGTATTCGCAATGCAGAGCATGCATATTCACAAGATGGCGGTTTAGCTGTTTTATTTGGAAATATTGCCGAGCGTGGTTGCGTTGTAAAAACAGCTGGTGTGGATGACAGTATTTTAAAATTCACAGGTCGAGCGCGCATCTTTGAAAGTCAAGACGATGCCGTAGCCAGTATTTTAGATGATCAAATCATCGCTGGTGATATTGTTATCATTCGCTACGAAGGACCAAAGGGCGGACCAGGCATGCAAGAAATGCTCTATCCTACATCGTATTTGAAATCAAAAGGCTTAGGCAAAGCATGTGCATTATTAACTGATGGTCGATTCTCAGGTGGTACATCAGGTTTATCAATCGGACACGTTTCACCAGAAGCTGCAGAAGGTGGTGCCATTGGGTTAGTGGAAGAAGGCGATATCATTGAGATCGACATTCCAAATAGAAGTATTCAACTCATGGTTAATGAGGGCGAGCTGGCTAAGAGACGCAATGAAATGGAAATGCGTGGTAAAAACGCATGGAAGCCAGTTGACCGTGAGCGACATGTTTCTGCTGCATTAAGAGCTTATGCTGCCATGACAACAAGTGCAGATACTGGAGCGATTCGTGATGTTAGCCAGGTTGAAAAATAAATTATTTAAACTGTATTAAAAACAATTGGTAATGATTTATTTAAAAGGAATTGAATAATATTGGTTGACAGATTTTAAAAAATCTATATAATACAACTCCTATTCCCTGATAGCTCAGTCGGTAGAGCGACGGACTGTTAATCCGCAGGTCCCTGGTTCGAGCCCAGGTCGGGGAGCCATATTTAAAAATAGCCGCTAAAAAGCGGCTATTTTTTCGTCTATAGTGTTAATAGTATCAAATAATTCTTTTAAAATCATAATGTTGTAATTTTATTGCACTTTCTATTAAAATCTATCGTCCAAAATGGTTG
>JASLFS010000023.1 GCA_030150505.1 Vitreoscilla sp.
AAAGATGATTTTGGAAAGCCAAGAATTTTCAAAAAAATGTATTTGGTTCACCAGTTTAATTTCTAAAAAAGATAATTTACCAGTGTTGTATCGGGCTTTAAAAGCAGTAGAAGCTGTGGAAGTCAAAACGATTGAAATGAAACAAGGTCAAAAAATTAGTCGCATTCTGGCATGGACATTTATGCCTAAATTACAGCGAAAACAGCGATTGCTTGCAATGCAAGGCCAAAAAATTGTGAAATAATGATTGAATGATTATAAATCATTGAGCTGAAAATATTTTATTGCTTATTGTTCGTGACAAAAAAGTGCCCCTGTATTGGAGATACAGGGGCGATAAAGGAACACAACCACTACCATAGAAACACTTGGATTTGAATGCCGCTTATTTTATTTTGGCGACATAAAAAAATTCGGTTATCAACAGCAAGTTGCTGGCTGGCAATGGATAAGGATACTGGAGAGTATTGCTTGCTGTTGATGAGTTCATTATTACTTAAAGCATTTCTAATGTCAAACGATAATCATTATCAATTACTAATTAATTATTAAGCTATTGTTTTTAAATTAAATAAAAATAGTAATAATTTTGATTTTCATTAAAAAGTGGATGTTTTCGCTATGTTTAGGAAAATCCATTATAATTTTGCCAATAGTTGATAATCTCAAAAAGGATGTTATTCAATGGCAAAGCGTCAGATTGTGCTAGATACCGAAACGACAGGGTTGTACGCTAATAATGGCGATAGATTGCTTGAGTTTGCTGGTGTTGAAATGATTGATCGCCGTCTAACGGGGGAAAGTCTGCATTTGTATATTCATCCTGACCGAGATATTCCCCAAGAAGCATCAAATGTTCATGGTATTTATATTGAGGATTTGGCAGATAAGCCAAAATTTGCTGCGGTTGGACAAGAAATTGCAGATTTTTTGGCTGGTGCTGAGCTCATTATTCATAACGCAAACTTCGACGTGGGTTTCTTGGATATGGAGTTTGGCAAGATGGGTTTGCCAAAAGTGGCGAGCATTGTTGACAATGTGATTGACACTGTTGCCATGGCTAGGAAGCTTTATCCTGGGCAAAAAGTAAGTTTGGATGCTTTATGTAATCGCTTAGGCGTTGATAAAAGCAAGCGTGTTGTCCATGGAGCATTAATTGACTGCGAGTTGTTGGCTGATGTCTATTTGGGCATGACTCGTGGGCAGTTTACCTTGGGAATGGATGCGGATGGTGGTGGTAATCATGTTGTTGAATTGCCAACATTTGAGCGAAAAAACAATGAGTCTTTAAAGGTGATTATTCCCAGTGCAGATGAATTATCTGCTCATCAAGAATACATTGAGGCTTTGGATAAGGCTTGTGGTGGTGAAAGTTTATATCAACAACAGGCTAGCGGGCGTGAGGGTGTTTGATGATGAAAACCATTGCTTTGATTCCCGCTGCTGGGGTTGGTAGTCGTTTTGGCGCTTCTTGTCCAAAACAATACATTAAAATTCATCAAAAAACAGTTTTAGAACACAGTGTTGATATTTTTTTAAGGCGGCCTGAAGTAGATTTGGTAGTCGTTATTGTGTCTGAAGATGATGGTTTTATTGATTCTTTGACTTTTTCTGAGCGTGTTTTGGTGATTAAAGAGGGCGGAGAAAGTCGTGCGAAGAGTGTTAAGCAAGGTTTGGATTATTTATTAAAGCAGCGAGTGTGTACTGAGGATGATTGGATTTTGGTACATGATGCGGCTCGATGTGGTTTACCTAGTGATGCGTTGTTAAGATTATTGCAGTTGCGTGATGAGAAAGATGTTTGTGGTGGGTTGTTGGCTTTGCCTGTGGCTGATACGTTAAAGCGACAAGATGCTCAGTTGCATGTTGATGCGACGGTTGACCGAAGTGGTTTATGGCAGGCGCAAACGCCTCAAATGTTTACTGCAAAAGTATTGAATCAGGCATTGAATAGTGGTTCGTTAGACCAGATTACTGATGAAGCTTCTGCTGTAGAAGCTTTGGGTTTCAAACCAAAATTGGTTTTGGGTGATGGTCGAAATATTAAGTTAACTTTGCCACAAGATGAAGTGTTAATGTCATTAATTTTAAATTGATAATTGGGTTTAGAGAATGAATATTCGTGTGGGACAGGGCTATGATGTTCACCAGTTAGTGGCTGGGCGAGATTTAATTTTAGGTGGTGTCAAAATTGAGCATGATAAAGGATTGCTAGGGCATTCAGATGCTGATGCTTTATTGCATGCGATTACTGATGCTTTATTTGGTGCTGCAGCAATGGGCGATATTGGGCGACATTTTCCTGATACAGCGAGTGAGTTTAAAGGGGCTGATAGTCGGGTGTTATTGCGAGAAGCTAAGCGATTGGTTGCTGAACAAGGTTGGGATGTTGTTAATGTTGATTGCACTTTGATTGCTCAACAGCCAAAATTGGCTCCTTATATTGACATGATGTGTCAAAATATTGCTGATGATTTGGGTATCGGTGCCGATAGAGTGAATGTTAAAGGCAAAACCAATGAAAAACTGGGGTATTTGGGGCGACAAGAAGCCATCGAAGCTCAGGCTGTAATTTTATTAGTACAAAAGTAAGTGATTAAGTTAGGAGTAGCCATATGGCTCATCAAGATGAAATGAAGAAGCAAGCAGCGTTAAAAGCCATTGAATATGTGCCTGAAGGTGCGTATATCGGTGTTGGAACAGGTTCTACTGTTAATCATTTTATTGATGCTTTGGAAAGTATTAAAGATAAAATTCTGGGTGCGGTTTCAACATCAGACGAAACAACTCGCCGTTTAGAAAATTTGGGTATTAAAGTTGTACAGCTAAATGAAGCTGGTCGTTTGCCTATTTATGTGGATGGTGCTGATGAAATTAACCATTCATTGCAAATGATTAAAGGCGGTGGAGCAGCGTTATTGGCTGAAAAGATTGTTGCTCATGCGGCTGATAAATTTATTTGTATTGCGGATGAGAGCAAATATGTGGCTCGATTGGGTAAATTCCCATTGCCTGTAGAAGTGGTTCCATTTGCACGCTCTTATGTTGCTAAAAACTTAATTAAATTAGGTTCTCGCCCAGAGTTAAGATTGGGCGTGGAAACATTGGGTAAGCATGAAATTTTGGATTTATTCGATTTTTGGATTGATAAACCAGTTGAGATGGAAAATGCAATTAATGCTATTCCTGGCGTGATGGAAAATGGTATTTTTGCAAATAGACCTGCTGATGTTTTATTGTTAGCGTGCAAAGATGGCGTAAAAGAAATTAAAGCCAATTAATTTAATATGCTTTTGCTTTCAGGCAGCCTATTATAATGAATAGGCTGCCTGAAAACATTTTAAGGAGAAGAAAATGGGCTATAGATTATCTAAAATTACCACTAAAACAGGTGATAAAGGTTCGACAGGGCTAGGCAATGGTGAGCGAGTTAGTAAAGGTCATCAACGAGTGGTTTGCATGGGTGATGTAGATGAGCTGAACTCTTTATTTGGTGTTGTTTTAAGTCATGACTTGCCTGATGATATTATAAAGTCCTTGCAACTTATCCAGCACCAATTATTTGATTTAGGCGCAGAATTAGCAGTACCCAGTTATTTCGTATTAACAGAAAAGCACATTACTTGGTTAGAACAACGAGCCAGTTTTTGGTTGGAAAGCTTAAAACCTTTGGAAGATTTTATTTTGCCAGGTGGTTCAGCGGCCAGTGCATCAATTCATTTGGCTCGAGCTGTTTGTCGCCGTGCAGAGCGCCAATGTGTATTGCTAGCTGATGATGAAAATGAAGAGGTTAATCCATATTTATTGCAATATTTAAATCGATTATCAGATGTGCTGTTTATTTTGGCTCGTTATGTGAATTTACAGCAGGATATTAAAGATGTGATTTGGCACAAAACAGAATGGGATGATAATAACAATCCTATTTTAATCGCCAAATAATTTTAAGATTTTTACCATATTATTGAGACAGTAGGTTATTAGATTTACATGGCAGTTAAAATAAAAAAGCGCATTTTGCCAAAATTAAAAATTAATAAATCATATTTGGTTATTGCCGCCTTAGCTTTAGGCTGGGGGCTTGACCACTTTAAAGACAATACAACTGTTCATGGTTACTTACAGCAAATTTCAACCGCTGTTAACCAACAGTTAAATTTAAAAAACAGCTCAGGCGGAACTGTTAAAGCCACCCAAGCCAAAGCTGTTAAGAAAAACACTGAATATTCAGGAAAAGTAGTTAAAGTGAGCGATGGTGATACCATTCATGTACTTGATAAAAACGGATTAAAACATAAAATACGTTTTGCAGGCATTGATGCACCAGAAAGTAAGCAAGCTTACGGCAAAGATAGTCAGCTTTATTTATCGAAATTGATAGAAAGGCAAAATGTCACGGTACAAGTGATTGATGTTGACCGATATGGGCGAGAAGTGGCGGTTATTTGGGTTGGGCGCCAAGACATTAACCTAACAATGGTTAAAGCAGGTTTGGCATGGCACTATACCGCTTATACAAAACATCAAAGCAAAGATGACTATAATCGATATACTCGAGCACAAACTTCGGCACAAAATACACGGCAAGGTTTATGGAAGCAAAGAAAGCCTCTAGCACCTTGGGATTTTCGCAGGCAACAACGTTAATAACCATAGAACATAATGAATAAAGACAAACGACAAGCCATTTTTGAAAGATTATCGGCAGCCAATCCAAATCCAACGACCGAATTGGAATACAGCAGCGTATTTGAATTATTAATAGCGGTTTTATTATCTGCGCAAGCCACTGATGTTGGCGTTAATAAAGCGACCAAAAAATTATTTCCAGTCGCCAATACACCGCAAGCCATATTGGATTTGGGCTTAGATACATTGTTAGAATATATTAAAAGCATTGGTTTATACAAAACCAAGGGCAAGCATATCATGCAAACTTGCCGATTATTATTAGAGAACTTTGATGGCGAAGTACCCAAAACCCGAGAAGAACTCGAAAGCTTACCTGGAGTAGGTCGAAAAACAGCCAATGTTGTGTTAAATACGGCTTATCGTCAAATAGCAATGGCAGTAGATACGCATATTTTTCGAGTATCGAATCGAACAGGCATTGCCCCGGGTAAAAATGTGCGCGAAGTGGAAGATAAGTTATTGAAATTTGTTCCAAAAGAGTATTTATTAGATGCGCATCATTGGTTAATTTTGCATGGTCGCTATACTTGCCGAGCGCAAAAACCACAGTGTCCTGATTGTATTATTCTGGATTTGTGCGAATACAAAGCAAAAACTATCTAAACGACTTGATTTTTTACAGATAAGCGCTATCTTCTCTATTTGATATTCGTTAAAATATCACGTTCAAAAAAATTATTTCATTAAGTCTGTAGTCATTGGCAATTGGTTTTGCAAGAAGAAGGGTTATATGAAAAGCACAACACGGTTGATATTGGTTTTGGCCATGAGTGGTTTGGTTTTAAGTGGTTGTGACCGAGTAAAAAGTTGGTTTGGTTCGAGCTCGGATAGAGGCGAATTTGTTACAGAGATTCAATCTGGAAAAGACGATGGTAAAGTGGCCATGTTATTGCCAGATTTCACTCAATTAGTTGAGCGAGCGGGACCTTCTGTTGTTAATATTCAGGCGATTCGTTCTGATAGCTTTGATGGCGCAGATGAAGAAGTCGATCCTTTTTTAGAATATTTCCGTCAATTAATTCCAATGCCAGAAATGCAGCCTGATATGGCTGATGACAATGTTTCATATGGCTCAGGTTTTATTATTAGTGCTGATGGCTATATTTTAACCAATGCGCATGTGGTTAAAGATGGCAAACAAATTAAAGTGACATTAAGCGATAAGCGAGAATTCACTGCCAAACTTATTGGTTCAGATGCCCAGACTGATATTAGCCTGTTAAAAATTGATGCGGCGGATTTACCAACCATTAAAGTTGGTAGCTCAACAGACTTACAAGTTGGTGAATGGGTAGCAGCCATTGGCGCACCTTTTGGATTTGATAACAGTGTTACTTCAGGCATTGTTTCTGCGAAAAATCGCAGTTTGCCAAATGAAAATTACACGCCATTTATTCAAACAGATGTGGCGATTAATCCTGGTAACTCTGGCGGTCCATTGTTCAACTTAAAAGGACAGGTTGTTGGCGTCAACTCTCAGATTTATAGCCGTTCAGGCGGATTTATGGGCATTTCATTTGCCATCCCAATTGATATTGCTATGAATATTGGCAATCAATTGAAAAATTACGGCAAAGTAAAACGTGGTCAGCTTGGTGTGATTATTCAAGAAGTAAATTATGACTTGGCAAAATCATTTGGTTTAGATAAGCCACGTGGTGCTTTGGTTGTTAAAGTGATGCCAAATGGTCCAGCAGCAAAAGGTAAATTGGAAGTTGGTGATATTATTAATCGTGTTAACGATACGATAATCAATAGCGCTAGCGATTTACCAATGGCAATTGGCATTATTGAACCGGGCAAAGAAGTTGAGATTGGTGTGTGGCGCCAAGGCAAAGAAGCCAAAGCAACGGTAACTTTGGCCGATATGGAACAAAGCTTGGCTCAAAATAGCAATTCTGCTTTGGAAAATAACAATGATGGTAGTCAAAACCAATTTGCGATTGATAATGTGGGCTTATCATTATCAACCTTATCTAATGATGAAGTTCGTAAACGAGGCGTTGAGTCAGGAATCTTGGTTTTAGCGGCAAAAGGTTTATCAGCAGATTCTGGCGTTAAACGTGGCGATATTATTTTGTCAGTTGGGCAGCATGTTGTTAGTGAAGAAAGTGACATTAAAAAAGCACTTTCACAAGAAAGCATTGCAGTGCCTTTGTATATTTTACGCGGACAAGATACATTGTTTTTACCCTTACGTTTAAAATAATTTCTTATTAATGGGCAGCATTGCTGCCCATGTTTTTGTTCTCAAAGAAAATAATATGACCAATCATAAAAAAATAGCGCGCGGCGCAATCATGGCAGATGTTGTTGGATTAAAACTAACAGCAGAAGAGAAAGTACGACTGTTAAATCCCAATATTGGTGGTGTTATTTTGTTTCGCCGTAATTTTCAATCGGTTGAGCAATTACAAGCATTAACCGCTGAAATTAAGCAATTACGAAGCCCTGAATTGGTTATTGCTGTTGACCACGAAGGCGGACGCGTACAACGATTTATTAACGGATTTACCCGTTTACCAGCGATGAATGTGCTAGGTGAAATGTGGGATAAAGATGGACAAGATGCTGCTTTGAGCATGGCAAAAACCATTGGTTGGGTTTTGGCAGCCGAATTGCGTGCTTGTGGCGTTGATTTGTCATTTACACCCGTTTTAGATTTAAACTGGGCGCAAAATTCAGTGATTGGTAACCGCAGTTTTCATGAAGATGCTGATGTGGTGATTGCATTGGCATTGGCATTGCAAGAAGGTTTAAACCGTGGTGGTATGCAAACTTGTGGCAAGCATTTTCCCGGACATGGTTTTGTCTCGGGAGATAGTCATTATGTTTTACCAAAAGACAACAGAACGTTGCCAGAATTGTGGCAAGATGATTTACGTCCATTTAGTCAGTTAAGCCAAGCAGGAATGGCAGCAGTGATGCCTGCTCATGTGGTTTATCCTCAAGTTGACAGCGAACCAGCAGGTTTTTCACATTATTGGTTGAAGCAGGTTTTACGCAAAGAAATCGGTTTTCAAGGTGTGATTTTCTCTGATGATTTGACAATGGAAGGTGCTGCTGGTGCTGGTAATATCGCCAAGCGTGCTAGCAAATCATTTGAAGCAGGGTGCGATATTGTTTTGGTCTGTAATCGTCCAGATTTGGTCGATGAGCTATTGCAAGGCTTTATTGCTCCTCAAAATGCTTATCTTGCTGAGCGTTGGCAGCGAATGGCTGGTTTGGGTGATGTGCAATCGTGGCAGCAGTTATTAACCACTGCTGCATTTATCAAAGCTCAACAGCAAGTTGCCGCATTGGCTTCGCCAAAAGACATTGCTGGTGGTGTTAAAGTGGGCGAAGCGTTTTAATAAAATACAAAAAAGCCCTTGGAAACAAGGGCTTTTTTTATGTCTGAAAACTAAAAATACAGTAGGAAATGAAATGAGCCAAGTATTAGTTGTGCGTGGGCAAGTGTTAACTTTTCATGATGATCCATTCTTTAATGATCCACATGATTGTTATCAATATTTTAGTGATGGTGCCGTTGCTATGGACAATGGCAAAATTATAGCGATTGGACAAGCTAGTGACATTATGGCTCAATATCCACAAGCAGATTGTGATAATTATTCAAAAGGTTTGATTGTTTCTGGGTTTATTGATGCCCATATTCATTATCCGCAAACACAGATGATTGCTGCTTATGGCGAACAACTGCTAGATTGGTTAAATGAATATACTTTTGTTGCCGAGCAAGAATTTAAATCTTCAGAGCATGCTGAAGCAGTTTCACAAGTTTTTTTAAAAGAGCTACATCGCAACGGTATTACTTCCGCAGCGGTATTTAGTACCGTACATACAGAATCTGTTGATGCATTATTTCAAGCGGCAAGTGCTCACAATATGCGCTTGATGACGGGTAAAGTTTGCATGGATAGATTTGCTCCTGAAGCTTTGCTGGATACGGCTCAAAGTGCTTATGATGATTCAAAAGCATTGATTGAAAAATGGCATAAACAAGGGCGAAATGAATACATTATTACGCCAAGATTTGCACCAACATCAACATCTGAACAGCTAGAAATGTTATCAACACTGGCAGCTGACAATCCTGATGTATTGATTCAATCGCATTTATCAGAAAATTTAGGTGAAATTGAATGGGTTAAGTCATTATTTCCAAAGGCCATTGATTACACTGATGTTTATGCCCAATATGGTTTATTAAGAAAACGGGCTATTTATGGGCATGGTATTCATTTATCAGAGCGTGAATTGGCAGTATTAAGTGAAACAGAAACCGCAATTGCCCATTGTCCAACGTCCAATTTTTTCCTTGGCTCAGGCTGCTTTAATGTGATGCATGCTAAGCAAGCTCAACGCCCAGTTCATGTGGCTTTGGGTTCTGATATGGGTGCAGGGACCAGTTTTTCTATGCTGCAAACCATGAATGAAGCTTATAAAGCAGCACAAATGAACCATGCTCCATATTCTGCTATTCATGCTTTTTATCTATCTAGTTTGGGCGCAGCCAAAGCTTTGGGTGTTGATAAACAAATTGGTAGCATTGAGGTTGGTAAAGAAGCGGATATTGTTGTGTTAGATATGCACTCAACACCGATTATTGATTATCGAATGCAATATGCAAAAGATTTAACTGAGGCGTTATTTATTCAAATGATTTTAGGGGACGATAGAGCCATCGCAGCAACGTATATTGCAGGTAAAAAGGTTATTTAAATTCATTGATTGTTTTGATTCTAAAACTTTTTTTGCTGCGATAAGATTTTGATGTTGTTTCATGATTTTAAGTTGAAAGGGGTTTTAGATGAAGAAAATATTTTTAAATAAGGCCGTTGAGCTGGCAAAAGACAATATTGAGCAAGGCGGTCGCCCATTTGGTGCCATTGTTGTGAAAGATAATCAAGTGGTTGCTCAGGCTGTTAACACCATGCTAAAAGATTGTGACCCAACGGCTCATGCTGAAATGTCCGCTTTACGCTTGGCTGGTCAAGCATTACAAAGCGCTAGTTTAGAAGGTTGTGTGGTTTATGCCAGTGGTGAGCCATGTCCAATGTGTCAGGCTGCCATGTACATGGCGGGCATTCGTGAAGTTTATTATGTTTTTAGCAATAGCGATGCAGAGCCGTACCAATTATCAACAGCAACCATCGCCGAAGAAATGAGAAAACTTCCCAGTGATAGAACACAGTTTCATTGGGAAGCTTTAAGTGCAACAGATAAACAAGACTTACCTCATTTATATGCAATCTGGAAGGATACGGTTGCCAATTAAGTATGACGTCTAATATGCCATTCGTGATGTGTTTTGATAATGCTCGGGTAAGCAACAGCGATTAAAATCAACAAGATGCCAAGTGCTTGTGATGTTGAAATGGATTCATTTAATATCAAGTATGCGGCAATAATTGCGGATGGCAATTCAAGTGAAGAAATTAAGGCACCAACGCTTGGGCTTAATTTTGGCATACCATTGCTAAAGCATAATAATGGTAACACCACCGCAAAACAGGCCATTAAAGCACCCCAAATAAAGCTGCTAGATGGTGCGTGAAAATCAACATGTCTTATCCAAAACAGTGTAATAAAACAAGCGGCGCCAAGTGAAACATAAAATGCTCGTTGAATGGGCTCTGCTTTGCTCGCTACATTATTGGTAATCATAATTGTTGCAGCATAACTACATGCTGAACATAATCCTAAGAAAATACCCAACCAAGAAATATCTTGATGTTTACTCAGCAAATTTGTTGCTAAAATAGTGCCCAGCATAATGCCAATCACAGCAAATATTTGTTGCCGACTTGGCCAACTTTTTTTCACAAAAATACCATATATCATCGCAATCCAGACAGATTGCATTAACATAACAGCAGTAACAGCAACAGAAACATACTGCAACGCACTAAAATAAAAAATATTACTTAAAGCAATGGCCAAGCCTGAAAATATTAGTTGGTAGCGCTGTTTGTTTGGTAAGGGTTGTGCGGTTTTATTTTGGCGAAAATATTTAATGATTGCTAATAACATAACGGCAAAAACAAATTGCAGAATCAGTAAATTTGCGCCTGCAATGTCGTAATGCAGAGCAAGTTTAAAAATAGATGCAGGAATACCATAACTAATTGAGCCAATGATAACCAGCAAAATGCCTTGTTTATTCATTTGAATATACTCTTAACTTAATATTGCTTAAATTTTAATTTAATTAATTTATTATTTCGGTTTTGTTTTTTATAATAAAATAATAATAATCTTAATTATCTTAATCTAGCATATTTATTTAAAAATTTTAATAACGAAATGCCTATATGCAAAAATATACTCATTTAACCTTAAAAACATTACTGTTTCCGTTGGCTTTTGCTTTCTTTGAAGTGGCTGTCTACATTGGTAATGACTTGGTTCAGCCAGCCATGTTAATGGTGACGCAAGAATTTAATGTTGGCGCCGAATGGGCACCAACATCCATGTCAGCCTATCTTTTAGGCGGAGCATTGCTTGCAGCTATCTGGGGACCATTGTCTGACCAAATGGGTCGTAGAAAAGTATTCTTGTTGGGAGCCAGTTTTTTTATTGTTTGCTGCTTAGCGATTATTTTCACCAATAATATTCAGCAATTTATGACATTAAGGGTTCTGCAAGGAACTGCGTTAACGTTGATTTCTGCAGTTGGATTTGCTTCCATTCAGGAAGCCTATGTTGAAGCCAAAGCGGTGAAAGTAATGGCATTAATGGCCAATATTTCTTTATTGGCACCATTATTAGGTCCGGTATTGGGTGCTTTTATGATTGAGCATATTTCGTGGCACTGGGGATTTGTTGGTATTGCATTGCTAGCTAGTGCTGCATTATATGGTTTGTATCGAAACATGCCAGAAACTGTTGATTTAGCAAATAAAACCCCAAAAACATTCAAAGTGATTTTAAATGATTTTTATACCATTTTAAAAGATAAGAATTTTATTGTTTTGGCTATTTCTGGACCTTTAATTGCTCTGCCAGTCATGCTTTGGATTGCCCTATCGCCTGTTTTCTTGGTTGAAGAATTAAAACTAAGTAGCTTCGAATATGGTTTAAGCCAAATTCCTGTGTTTGGTGGCTTAATTCTAGGCAATTTGCTATTAGCCAAATGGGTGGAGCGTTTTCCTTTAGGTAAAACAGTCTTAATAGGTTTTCCAATTATTGCTTTAGGTGTTTTAAGCATATTATTTGGTATTGTTTTTAAAGCTTATTTATTATGGGGTTTAATTATTGGCATGAGTTTAATTGCGTTAGGTGAGGGCTTGAGCTATGCCGTTATGTATCGATTTGCTTTGATGTCTTCGGAAGTGAGTAAAGGAACGGTTGCCGCAGGCATGGCAACATTGGTAATGTTGTTTTTTGCAAGCATGATTGAGTTGACCAAATATCTGTATTGGACGTGGCATTTAGCTGGGCTTTGGGTAATGTGTGCAGGAAGTATCATGATTTTTGCTTTGGTTTCGCTGCCAAAATTAAAAAGCATTATGAAAGACCGAGCTTTACAATAAATCATTTAATTGTTTCTTCAAAATCCCCTCATATTATGGAGGGGATTTTTTTTAGGTAAAACAACATGTCTAAATGGAATATAGAAAAAGATTAACCATAAATATTCTTTATCTACTTATTAAAAGTATTTATGACTATGTTCTGATGCTTTTGTAATCTTTATTTTTTAGAAATTGATACGATTTTTATTAAAAATCCATTGTAATTATAAGCTTGAATGATAGTAATTCATGTTTACCTTTCGGCATGAAAAACTTAGTGTTGTTTTTTTACCAGCATTAAATTATCAATATGGAATTATTTATAGCGTTAATTTTATATATCCAATTTTAATGTTCTTTATTTTTGATTGCAGCAAGAAACTATAAATTTAAAAAACATTTAATTTATATAGGTTATTAAAAATTAAATGTTTTTTTTGTATCAATAATTAAATATTATTTATATAACATTTTTTGATTGAGCTAATAAATGCTGATTTTTATCAACAAAAAGCACATAAATAACCAAAACTTATCATTTCAAAGAATCTTTATTGATAAAAGTCAATAAAATTATTTTGTAATAAAAGATTACTTTTCCTGAAAGTGTTTATAAAATAGCAACAAGTTAAATAAATTACATTTGTTTTATTAATAACAGGTGAGTTAGTTGCAAAATATACGTTTGATTTTATGGGATATTTGTATTTGATGAAATTTTGATGATAAGTAAGATGTGGGTTTTGGCGGCATAAAG
>JASLFS010000027.1 GCA_030150505.1 Vitreoscilla sp.
TATTGCTCTTGTTCATGAGAAAAACCCAGATTTGAATCAAGATGCTACTTCTCATATTGGCCATGCGGTTGGTATTGGTGCTGTAAAATATGCAGACTTATCGAAAAATCGTACCAGTGATTATGTGTTCGATTGGGAAAATATGTTGAGTTTTGAAGGCAATACCGCACCTTATTTACAATACGCTTATACACGAGTTCAGAGTGTTTTGCGTAAAGCAAATAGCGAAGTAAATGCCCAAGCATTCAATGTCATTGAGCCTGCAGAAAAAGAATTGGCGGTTGCATTGTTGCAATTTGAAGATGTGTTAAATAATGTTGCGAATACTGCGTACCCACATTATTTGGCGGCGTATTTATACCAAATTGCGACTTTGTTCAGTCGTTTCTACGAGCATTGCCCAATTCTTAAGTCAGAAGGGCAAATGCTAGATAGTCGATTGGCATTGGCTAAATTGACTGGTGATACGTTAAAACAAGGTTTAGATTTGTTGGGTATTAACGTACTTGAGCAAATGTAATGGTATTTTGTTAGATGAAAACCTCGCGAATGCGAGGTTTTTTTATGCGTAAAATAAACAATCATTAATAGTCTTGTAGCATATTTGTAATATTGATTGGCTACCATGGTTTATCTTTAATATAGCGATTAAATGACTTTAAAAGGAATACTCATGGCAAAACCACTTAAGCAATTATTTAAAAAAGAACATTGTGAGGAAGTGAGTAATTTAAGCGCTAATCCTATTTTTTCTGATATATCAAAAGCATTTATGTCTCGCCGCCATTTTTTGCAGGCTGGATTGGCTTTTGGAGCAGTTAGTGCGATACCAATGTTGAATCAATCTGCTGTTGCTTCTCCTTCTGCTGGCTTAAAAACACAGTTTCCCAAGGAGACCCAACTGGGCTTCCAAAGCATTGATATATCAATAGCTGATACTGTTGTTGTACCTGCAGGTTATGATGTGAATGTGCTGTATCGATGGGGAGATGCAATTGGTTTAGCAGGATATGCACCACTTTTTAAAGCAGATGCAAGTAATACGGCACAGGAGCAAGCAGCTCAAGCAGGGATGCACCATGATGGTATGGCTTATTTTTCATTGCCTATGTATTCCAATCATGCTGGCCATGGCTTGTTGGCCTTAAATCATGAGTATGTTGATAATGGGCTGTTATTTCCTGATGGGGATGAAAGCTGGACTGCGGAGAAAGTTTTAAAGAGTCAAAATGCAATGGGCATTTCCGTTATTGAAGTTAAAAATACTCAGCAAAGTTGGCAGCAAGTGATTCCTTCTTTGTATGCACGAAGAATTACACCACATACACCAATGACAATCACTGGCCAAGCGAAAGGGCTGGATTTAATGAAAACAAATGATGACCAAAAGGGTGAAGTTGTTTTAGGTACCATGCAAAATTGTTCTAATGGGTATACCCCTTGGGGAACGTATTTAACTTGTGAAGAAAACTGGTCAGATGTTTTTGTTAAAAAGGGCGAAAAAAACGCTTTAGAAAAACGGTATGGGATAGTGAGTTCTGATAAAAGTTATCGCTGGGCTGAGTTTGATGACCGATTTAATGTTGATAAAACGCCAAATGAGCCTAATCGATTTGGTTGGGTTGTGGAAATTGATCCTTACGACCCCAATTCACAGCCTCGCAAACATACGGCATTAGGTCGGTTTAAGCATGAAGGAGCGACAATGGTTGTTTCTCCTTCTGGGCAGGTGGTTGTTTATATGGGCGATGATCAAAAGTTTGAGTATATTTATAAATTTATTTCTAAAAGAAAATATGCTCCCAAAAATCGCTCCGCTAATATGAGCTTATTAGAAGAGGGAACATTGTACGTTGCACGTTTTAATGATGATGGGCAAGGCGAATGGTTGCCGTTAATTTACGGTAAAAATGGTTTAAATAAAGACAATGGTTTTGAAAGCCAAGGTGATGTTTTGATTAAAACCCGTTTAGCTGCTGATGTTTTAGGTGCAACAAAGATGGATCGACCTGAATGGATTGCAGCAAATCCACATCAAAGAGGCAGTATTTATTGCACCTTGACCAATAATAATGAGCGTGGAGCTTTAGGCAAAGCCTCAACCAACGCTGCAAACCCTCGTGCTAATAATCGTTTTGGGCATATCATGCATTGGTTAGAGGACAATGGTGATTCCACAGCGAAGCATTTTAAATGGGATATTCTTGTTTTAGCGGGTAAAACAGATACAGCTATTCCTGAGTTTAAAAGTAGTGCCAATATTAGTTTTGGTAGTCCTGATGGTTTAGCATTTGATTATCGAGGTGTGTTGTGGATTCAAACAGATGTTTCCGCATCTACTATTAACATAAATGAATATGAAGGCGTGGGAAATAATCAAATGTTAGCAACCATTCCAGGCAGTGGTGATTTTCGGCGTTTTCTTGTTGGGCCAAAAGGATGTGAGATTACAGGTATCGCTTTTGCGCCAGATAATCGTTCAATGTTTGTTAATATTCAACATCCAGGCGAGCCAGAAGAGGGATTGAGTAATCCTCATCAGCCAGCAGCCATTTCCAGTTGGCCTGATGGTAATCAGAGTCGACCACGGTCTGCAACGCTGGTTATTACCAAGAAAGATGGCAATGTGATTGGTAGTTAAAGAATGCAATATTGCTTTTACATGTCAAAAAGCCCCATCAGATGATGAGGCTTTTTTGAATTAAAAGCTTATTTTAATTTTGCAGTTAAAAATGCAAAAGGTTTACTCACTTTAAATTCATTGGTGGCATCGCCAGAATAAATCGTACTTTGATTTTGTCCTAAATCCAGTTTTCTGACATTATTAGGATTGTTATCAAAATTAATTTTCTTCAGATCTACCCAGAAAACATTCGGAGAAATGGCTGATTCGAAGAAGTACAATTGGTTTTTATGATCAACAACTGTTCTCCAGCGAGTTGATGAAATATTTGGCTCTTCTTCAGTATTTAAGCCATATGGAACAGAAACGTTGCGAATAACACTAAAAACACTGGCTAGAGATTGTTTTAGATTATCTGTTTTTGGCACGGCATTGATGTAGAAAGAAGCCCGTGCGAAGCGGTCTGCAGCTCTATTGGTGCCTGGTAGCATGACTGTGCCACCAATTTGTTTCCAGTATTCACTCAATGCCAATTGTTGGTCAAAAGTAGGTGAGTTTGTCATCACTTGGTATTGGCGGCTGTGGTGAATGATTTGTTTGCCATTAATGTATTCAATAATAGCGCTATCACCTGTTTTGTCTGAAATCGATAAATGCAATGATGCCAAACGTTGCTCGCCTGGAACTGCATCAGTAACCACAATAAAAGGTTCTTTTTCTAAGGCTTTAACGGTTTCTTCAACGGTTGCGAAATTATCTAATACATATTGAGCCCACAAAGCAATGCTTAATGTTGGTTTGTTTGAGGCTTTAGTATTAGGGTATTGAGATTCTACTAACCATAGTAAGTTAGTATTTAAACCTTTTTCATTTAGACCATCTGTTGTTGATACATCATATCCAGAAGCAATGACACTTCCATATTTGGCAGTCCATTTAACAGATCTTGATCCAGCCTGACCATTGCGCTCAATGCCACGAGGTAAAATCCATAAGTTGGTACCAACATCTGTTTTCCAATCCATAGAGCGTGCAGTGATAATATTATCATTGGGGCCTTGATAAACCACACGAGTACAGGCTAATAGAGAAGGACTGGCTGCTAGCATGGCGATAGAGGTTGTTAGAACTGTTAGTTTTTTTATTGAATTTTTAATCAATTTTTTTGTAGCCATTGGAAGATTCCTTACTATCTTTAAATAAAAGATTCATTTACAAATACAGAAAAGGACTAAATGATTGATTTGTTTTTTGAATGATATGTTTTGAATATATCATATATTAATCAAAGATAATGATATTTTTAACTAATAAAACAGTTTGTTAAGCAGTTTTTATGGTTTCTGATGAATTAATAACGACACGGATTCTAAGGTGTTTTCTACTGATTAACCAAGGAGATTCACATAATTTTGCCTTTATGTTGTATTACTTTAAAATACCATTGTATGTAATTAATCTAGTCAATTTGGAAGACAAGCGAATGTTGAAAAAATATTTATTTGGTGGTATGCCGTTGTGGCAAGTATTTTGGATTTTTGGAGTTTGTATTCCAAGTGTCTTTGTTTGGTCATTCTTGTCAGTATTTGGCACAGAATTCAGTGGATATACGCCATATTTAGTAATGTTAGTTGGTTTGATTTATTTTGGAATCACGAATTTTGCCATTATGAATAGTGCTGGTGCTTATAAAGGTGCTGATGTTTTCAAGTTTTTTAGTTTTATTTTAAGTCTGGTGTTTTTAATTTTTTCATTTGGCTCGTTCATTATTTGTATTGTTGCCATGTTCTTTTTTAATTAGATTCTTGACCAAGAAAGTTGTTTTATCATGAGTACGATTGGTATTTTGGGAGCCATTTCTCAAGAAGTAAACGGAATTATTGAGCGCTTAACCAATGTTGTTGAGCATACTATTGGTCAGAGGGTTTATTACCAAGGGCAATTAAATGGTCAAGATGTGGTGGTTGTTTATTCTCGTATTGGCAAAGTGGCAGCAGCTGCAACTGTCGCTACGTTAATTTTGCAATTTGAAGTAGAGAAGATTGCTTTTATTGGTGTGGCTGGTGGTATTCATGACGATGTAAATGTTGGTGATGTGGTATTGGCAAGCCAATTATTACAATATGATATGAATGCTTCTCCATTACGCCCTCAATATGAAATTCCATTATTGGGAAAAGCTTATTTTCAGGCTAATGAGAATTGGACCAAACAGTGTGCTATTGAAATTGAGCGGTTTTTAGCTTTGCCTAATTTGCATCAATATATTGATTCATCAGAATTGGATAAATTTGCTATTACTCAGCCAAAAGTACATATTGGCACAATAGGAAGCGCTGATTTATTTGTGGGCACCCAAGAGCAAAAAGCAAAAATTCAAGCAGCATTGCCTGAATTGTTATGCGTTGAAATGGAAGGGGCTGCTGTAGCGCAAGTTTGTGATGAATTTAACATTCCTTTTATTGTCATTCGAACTATTTCAGACAAAGCCAACCATGTTGCTAGTTTTAGTTTTGAAGCCTTTATTCATGTTATTTCTTCGGTTTATGGTCAGCAAATAATCAATCCTGTTTTATCGACCGCTCATGATGAGTGAAATTTCTTAATAACTTTTAACCACGATGAAACATATGCCTGATTTTTATACTACTCAATCTAGAGCGCAATTTGCGAGCTATTTGGTTTTTGTGTTTTTAATTGTTTTCACTTTGAAATTCCATTTGTTGACTGCTGTATTGGCAGGACTCTTGGTTTTTGCAATCATGAGAAGAATCGAGCGGTCGATATTAATCAATCGCTCATTGTCCAGACGAGCGAAGATGTTAAGCTTGTTGATTATATCGACCATTGTCACTTTGTTGATTTTGGGTATTTCTTTGGGAATCGTGGCTTTTGTACATAAGGAAAATGGCTGGGAGGGGATTTTATCAACCATTATTGATTTGCTGGAGCAAATTCGGGCTTTATTGCCTGCTTGGTTAGTGGTTCATGTTCCCAATAGTTTAGGTGAATTAAAAATAGCTGTTGAACAGTTTTTTATTACCCATAGCCAGCGTATTTCTGGTATGGGTTTTAGAAGCCTTCGCACTGTTGTGTTGTTAATTTTGGGCATTGCGATAGGAATGATGGCTGCTTGGTCAGTTTCTCCGAGAAGAACCAAGCAATTACCATTTAGCTCAGCCATGACTCAGCGGTTTATGCAGTTACTTCTTGCATTTGAGAGCATTGTTTTTGCTCAAATTAAAATTTCTGCAATCAACACACTTTTGACGGCAATTTATTTGCTGATTGTGCTGCCGTTATTGGACATTCATTTACCTTATACCAAGACTTTAATTGGCTTAACGTTTTTGGTTGGCTTAATTCCTGTTTTGGGTAATTTGATTTCAAATACATTGATTATTGCGGTTAGTGCAACTGTTTCTATTCATATTGTGTTTTCTTCATTGGCGTTTTTGGTTGTCATTCATAAGTTGGAGTATTTTATCAATGCCAAAATCATAGGAACGAGGATTAATGCACAAGCATGGGAAATATTAATGGCAATGGTGGTGATGGAGACATTGTTTGGGGCTGCTGGTGTTGTTGCTGCTCCCATTTTATATGCTTATTTGAAGAATGAATTAAAAGCATTAAAACTCATTGGTCCTGCGTAAGCAGAAATCATGAATAGGGTTGGATTTAGGCATTAAATTGTGGAAGCAATTTAGTGCCTTAATTTTTGGATATCATGATTGTTGAGGTGGTTTTTTTAAAATAGAATGGGATTGGTGGTAGAAGATGGCTGTTCTTTTTGATAGATGATTAATGGCTTTGAAAAAGAACTGAAATAATGGCAAATCGGGCTACGTTAGTGTTTGTAAATGCTCAAATAGGCGTTGATTTTTTTTATACTGAGTTGATATAATGCAAAAATAGTTAAATTAAATTAAATTAATGGTTATTGATAGTTAATGTTAATTATGCCTATGAGTATATTTAATCATTCATGATTGGATTCTAGGGTAAACTAGATTTTGTAGATTCATTTAATAGTAATTTCACAAATCATAATAGGAGTTTTAAAAATGGTTGCTAATGTTAATACTGAAATTAAACCTTTCAAAGCTACTGCATTTCATAATGGTAAATTTGTTGATATCACTGAAGGTGATGTAAAAGGCAAATGGGCTGTATTCTTTTTCTACCCAGCTGACTTCACTTTCGTATGTCCTACTGAATTAGGTGATTTGGCTGACCATTACGAAGAATTGCAAAAAATGGGTGTTGAAGTGTTCTCTGTATCAACTGATACTCATTTCACTCATAAAGCTTGGCATGATTCTTCAGATACTATTGGTAAAATTAAATACTTCATGGTTGGTGACCAAACATTTACTTTGGCTAATAACTTTGGCGTATTGCGTGAAGGTCAAGGCTTGGCTGACCGTGCAACATTCTTGATTGACCCACAAGGTGTTATTCAAGCTGTTGAAGTAACTGCTGAAGGCATTGGCCGTGATGCAAGCGATTTGATTCGTAAAGTTAAAGCTGCACAATATGTAGCTGCTCACCCTGGTGAAGTTTGCCCAGCTAAATGGAAAGAAGGCGAAAAAACTTTGGCTCCTTCTTTAGATTTAGTAGGTAAAATCTAAGTTAATTAGATAAAAATTAAGATGTAAAGATAGCCTAGGTGCTATAAAGTACCTAGGCAATTTTAGAAAACAATCATTGATTAAATTTATTGAATATAAATATACGATAGAAAGGTTTAATTATGTTGGACGAAACTCTCAAAACACAATTAAAAGCTTATTTAGAGCGCTTAATCAATCCTGTTGAGTTGGTTGCTACACTGGACGACAGTGAGGGCTCGATCAGCATGAGAGAACTTTTAAGCGATATTGAAGTGTTAAGTGATAAGGTTACTTTCCGTGAGGATGGTAATGATGCACGTAAGCCTTCATTTATGATTACTGAGCCAGGTAAAGCATCTGGATTGGTCTTTGCTGGTGTGCCGCTAGGGCACGAATTTACTTCTTTGGTATTGGCCATTTTGCAGATTGGTGGACATCCATCAAAAGAGGCTGAAGAACTACAAGAACGCATTAAAAACTTGCAAGGTGAGTTTCACTTTGAAACGTATTATTCAATTACTTGTCAGAATTGCCCAGATGTTATTCAAGCATTGAATTTGATGAGTGTATTGAACCCAAATATTACACATACAGCCATTGATGGAGCTTTGTATCAAGCTGAAATCGAAGCCAGAGAAATCATGGGTGTACCTGCTGTTTTCCTAAATGGTGAATCTTTTGGACAAGGCCGCATGGAATTGGCGGAAATTGTTGCCAAAATTGATGTAAATGCTGGTGCTGATGCTGTTAAAGCCATTAATGAAAAAGAGCCTTTTGATGTATTGGTAGTTGGTGGTGGTCCTGCTGGTGCTGCTGCTGCGATTTATACTGCTCGTAAAGGCATTCGTACTGGTATTATCGCTGAGCGTTTTGGTGGGCAAGTTTTAGATACGATGGACATTGAGAACTATATTTCTGTTCCAAAAACAGAAGGTCCTCGTTTTGCTGCTGACTTAGAGCGTCATGTACAAGATTATGATATTGATGTGATTAATCATCAACGCATTAAAGAAATCATTCCTGCGAAAGAGTTGGGTGGTTTGATTACTGTTGAAACTGAAAGTGGTGCTGTTTTACAGTCTAAAACAATTATTTTATCGACAGGTGCTCGCTGGCGTGCGATGAATATTCCTGGTGAAGAGGAATATCGTACTAAAGGGGTTACTTATTGCCCTCATTGTGATGGTCCGTTGTTTAAAGGCAAAAAAGTGGCTGTTATTGGTGGCGGTAACTCAGGTGTTGAGGCTGCAATTGATTTAGCGGGTGTGGTTGAGCATGTTACGGTATTTGAATTTGCTGATAGCATGAGAGCTGATGAAGTATTGCAACGTAAACTAAGAAGCTTGCCAAATGTTGATATTAAACTGAGCGCACAAACGACAGAAGTGACTGGTGCGAATGGTAAGGTGAACGGTCTTTCATATGTGGATCGTGTTAGCCAAGAAAATCATCATGTTGATTTGGAAGGCGTATTCGTACAAATTGGCTTGTTGCCAAACACTGAGTGGTTAAAAGGTACGGTTGAGCTGACTGAAAGAACGGGTGAAATTGTGATTGATTCACATGGTCGCACGAATGTGCCTGGTGTTTTTGCTGCTGGTGATTGTACTAATGTACCTTACAAACAAATTATTATTGCTGCGGGTGAAGGTGCCAAAGCTGCTTTGAGCGCATTTGATTATCTAATTCGCCATTAATTATTTTTGAATATTGTTAAAAATAAAGCCACTGCTTTTTAGATGAAAGCGGTGGTTTTTTTGTATGGTATTGTCATACTTGAATATTTGGCTCATGATAGTAAACTAAATACTCAAAAAAAGGATGTAAAGACATGGTCATGGGAAAAAGGGATTGGGTGATTCAGTTTCAGCAGGCATATCCGGATATAGCGCTGTTGACAACAGAAAATGATATGGCGGGTTTTTGTCAGGATCAACGTCGTCGATTTGTTGGTGAAGTTTGGGCTGTGGTTTTGCCAAAAACAACGCAAGAAGTTCAAGATGTTGTCCGTTTTTGTTTTGAAAATAATATTCCGATTACGCCACAAGGTGGAAACACTAGTTTATGTGGTGGGGCGACACCGAATGAAGAGGTGGCTGGGGAAGGTATTATTTTGTCAATGAATCGTCTTAATCAAGTCAGAGAAGTCAATTTGGCTGATAATTGTATAACTGTTGAAGCTGGTATGATTTTATCTCATGTTCAAATAGCCGCGAAAGATGTAAATCGCTTATTTCCATTGAGTATGGCCAGCGAAGGAAGTTGTCAGATTGGCGGTAATTTGGCTTGTAATGCAGGTGGTTTAAATGTTTTACGCTATGGTACCGCACGAGATTTGGTTTTGGGTTTGGAAGTAGTTTTGCCCAATGGTGAGGTTATTAATCATTTATCGCCATTACATAAAAATACGACTGGCTTGGATAGCAGGCAATTATTTATTGGCAGTGAAGGCCGATTTGGTGTGATTACAGCTGCTTGTCTCAAACTATTTGCTTTGCCAAAAACAACAGTGACTGCTTGGGTTGGTGTGAATAGTATTGAGCAATCAGTTTCTTTGTTGAATTTGATTAAGAGCGAATTTGCTGAGCGCTTAAGCAGTTTTGAGTTAGTCAGTGCTTATGCTTTAGATTTAAGTAGTCAATTTAGTCAGCTTGAAAAACCCATTGAAGATGCTCCGTGGTCAGTATTACTTGAACTAACGGATAGCTTGGCTCTACCTGAGTTGATGGAATATGTGATGCAGTATTTGTGGGACAATGGTTTTGAGAATACAGTGATTGCTCAATCAGATACAGAGCGAGCAAATTTGTGGATGTTGCGTGAAAATATTTCGGATGCACAAAGGCATTTAGGCGCCAGTATCAAACATGATGTTGCAGTACCTATTAAATCGGTTGCAGATTTTGTTTCCAGCAACTCGCCTAAGCTTCAGGCAGCCTATCCTGAGATGAAGTTGGTCGTTTTTGGGCATTTGGGAGATGGTAGTTTGCATTACAATGTTTTCTTACCTGATATTTTAAGCAATGACGTTTATCAGCATGAGCAAGTTATTAATGGCATTGTTTATGAATCAGTTTTGGAGTTTGATGGAACGATTGCAGCTGAGCATGGTGTTGGTCAGATTAAAAAAGACTGGATGAATAAAGTCAGAAGCAAAGAAGAATTGAATTTAATGAAGGTTATTAAGCAACATCTTGATCCGAACGATTTATTTAACCGCGGTAAAGTGATGCCTTGATTAGAGGCTCCCTGAAAGCTATTAAAAGCTGCCGAAATAGCAGCTTTTTTTATTAAATAATGCTTATTTACGCAGTTTCTAATAACCAATATTGCAACGCTATTAATGTTTTTGCATCTTGAATTTGACGGTTTTTTAAAGCATTTTTAACTTCATCTTTGCTCATGAGCACAGTTTCAACAAATTCATCTTCATCTGGCTGTAAAGTGCTATTTTTATTAACACCTTTTGCATGGTACAGATATAATTTTTCATTGCAAAAGCCTGGTGCGCTAAAAAACTCAGCAATTAATGTCGCAGATTCCGCACTATAGGGCGTTTCCTCTGCCAATTCTCTCAAAGCACCTGTTTTTGGATCTTCGCCTTGAATATCTAATTTGCCAGCAGGTATTTCTAGTAATGCCGTATTGCATGGATAACGGAATTGTCGTACTAAAATAACTTTACCTTCATTATCCTCAGCTAAAATACATGTTGCACCGGGATGGCGAACGACCTCTCGTGTGGCTATTTTTTCATTTAACAGTTTAACGTGGTCAACTTGAACAGTAATAATTTTACCAGTAAAAATTGTACTTGTTTGCTGCTGCGTTTCCATTAATTCCATTGTATTTTCCCGATTATAAAAAGAATTCGTTGTGATTTAAACCATCAGCACAAGCTTGAGTTAGTTTGCTTAACTCTTCAGGTTGAATAATATAAGGTGGCATAATATAAATTAAGCGATTAAATGGACGAATCCAAACGTTGCATTTGACAAAAAATGCCTGCAAAGCAGCCATGTTGACAGGGCGCTTGGTTTCAATCACACCAATTGCCCCTAAAATACGAATATCAGCCACATTATCATGGTATTTAAGTGGCGAAAGTTCAGCTTTTAATTGAGCTTCAATATTGAGAACTTGTTGCTGCCACTGATTGGTAGCCAATATTTCTAAATTGGCATTGGCAACAGAGCATGCCAACGGATTCCCCATAAACGTAGGACCATGCATAAAACAACCTGCCGCGCCTTGGCTAATTACATTCGCAACTTCACGTGTCGCAATGCTGGCCGATAAAGTCATCATTCCGCCAGTAATGGCTTTGCCTAAGCACATAATATCTGGTGAGATATTGGCATGTTCACAAGCAAAGAATTTCCCTGTTCGCCCAAAACCAGTCGCAATTTCATCTAATATTAATAGAATTTGATGTTCATCGCATAACAGGCGAACACGTTTCAAAAATTCAGGGTGGTAAATTCTCATTCCACCAGCACCTTGAACAATCGGCTCTAAAATAATAGCGGCAATATCTTGCTGATGCTGCTTAAAAATATCATAAAAAGTGGTGAAATCTTGTTCATGAAAGACCCCATCAAATTGGCTGATGGGTGCAGGTGCAAAAATATGCTCAGGCAGAAAACCTTTATACATTGTATGCATTGAATTCTCAGGGTCACAAACACTCATTGCACCGAACGTATCACCATGGTAACTATGCGCAATGGTCAAGAATTTTTGGCGCTTTTCACCTTTAGCATGCCAATATTGCAATGCCATTTTTAAGGAAACCTCAACAGCAACAGACCCAGAGTCTGCCAAGAAAACACACTCTAGCGGTTCTGGTGTTAAATCGACCAATTTTTTACACAGTTCAACCGCCGGCTCATGTGTAATGCCACCAAACATAACATGTGACATCTTCGGTATTTGATTCACAATAGCAGCATTCAGTTTAGGGTGATTATAACCATGCTGAGCCGCCCACCAAGATGACATGCCATCAATTAATCGTTGACCATTTTCCAATTGCAAGTAAACACCATCAGCAGAAACCACCGGATAGCAAGGCAATGGATTGGTCATGGATGTATAAGGATGCCAAATGTGTTTCAGATCAAATGATAAATCGATTGCCATTTTTTAACTTTCCGCCATTTTCATGGCTTGCTTAATATCCACATCAACAATGCGAGAAACACCTTTTTCTTGCATCGTAACGCCAATTAATTGTTCCGCCATTTCCATTGTTAGGCGATTGTGAGAAATATATAAAAATTGGGTTTTTTCACTCATTTGTTCCACCAATCGGCAAAAACGGCTGGTATTGGCATCATCTAATGGCGCATCCACCTCATCTAGTAAGCAAAATGGAGCAGGGTTTAAGCTGAATAAAGCAAAAACTAAACTCATGGCAGTCAGTGCCTTTTCACCGCCTGATAATAAATAAATGGTACTATTTTTTTTGCCAGGTGGGCGAGCCATAATACTAACACCTGCTTCCAATACATCATCGCCAACCAAGTGCAATTTGGCTTCACCACCACCAAATAAAGTAGGGAAGAAGCTTTGCATTTTTTCATTGACTTGATCAAATGTTCCTAAGAATAAGGTTTTGGTTTCTAAGTCAATTTGAGCGATAGCTTCGTTTAATAAAGCCACCGCTTTGCCAATATCATCACTTTGATTTTGATAATATTCTTGGCGTTCTTTTGCTTCTGCTAATTCATCTAAAGCAGCCAAATTCACCGCACCTAAACGCTGTATTTTTTTACTTAATGTCGCAATATCTGCAATTAACTCATTTGGAGCGGCAGGGGCTTCTTTGTCTTTAAATAAATCAAAATTAGCATGTCGATTGGTTAGATTCTCTTGAAACCGGTTCATGGCCAAAAGAGCTTCTTGTTGCTTGAGCAAGCCTTGCTGAATCGATTGTTGGCAATGAGGTAGTTTGGTTGCCAATAAATGCTGTTTTTCTTGGCAGTTTTTTAATGCTTCTTGCATGACTTGTAGCTGCAATTGTAGTGCTGCTAAAACTTCTTCTGCTTGCAACAATTCTTCATTAATATTTTCCAAACTTGCCAACGCTTCATCTTCAGTCAGCATTGTTTCAATGGTGATAACCAGTTCTGCTTGGGAATCCTGATGGATGACAATTTGTTCTTGCCACGTTTGTATTTGGCTGTGTAATTGTTGGAGTTGTTGTAAATGTTTTTGTAATTCCAACTGCTCTAAACCGACTTGTCGATTAGCTTCTAACAATTGTAATTGATGCTGCTTTACTTGGTGCTGCTGATTTTCTTTGCGCTCAGTTAAGGCATTGAAATCGCCTTCTAAGGCTAAGCTACCTTCTGATAAGACAATTAATTGCTCTTGTTGATCGAGCAGTAATTGTTCTAAACCTTCATTTGCAATCGACAGTTCAGTTAGCTGAGTATCAATGCTATGAAAGCGCTTATGGCGCTCTTTGGTTGCCATAACCAAGGCGCTAGCATCATTTTGAAGTTGGTATGCTTCAGTTTGCTTTCCTTTGTGCTCAATACGCAAATGTTGTATTTTTTGTGATAAAGCATCTCTTTTGCTAGTGAGCTCTTGAAGCGCTTGTTCATGGCTTTCTAAGGTTGGTTGCAATTGAGCCAGCTGTTTCTGTCTGTTTTCAACCTCATTTTGTAAACTCAAAATATCAGGTGCTTGATTTTCACTTAAGTGGCTCACACTTGCAGTATCAATTAGCCAGCCATCTTCTGTAATGAAACATTCATGGCTTTTTAATGTAGAGCGATCAAGTAATGCTGTTTCTAGGTTAGGGCTGCAAATAAAATGGTTAAGCCAAATCGCAATCGCATTAGCAAACGGCGAATTTTTTTGAATTTGAATTTTACTGGCCAAGCTTTGACTAGCAATTTGGCATGCTTGATTGTTTTCAACGATGGTCGGCAATTGATTGTTGATATCATGCCAAGCCATTTCGGGATAAAAACGAGCAAATAAGCGTTGACCTAAAATCAAGCTGGTAACTTTTTGCCATTCAGGTTGAACCTGAATGTTTTCCCATAAACTTGGGCTGTCACTTAACCATTCAATTTCATGGCTAGATTCTTGTTCTTTGTGGGCGATGAGCTGTTGGCTTAAGCTGGATAGTTCTGTTTCAATTTTAATTTTTTGTTTTAAAATATCATGGCTAGCTTGCTGTTTTTCTTGTAATGCTAATAAGGTTTTATCCTGTTCCTCTTCTAAGCTTTGTAAATGCTCTTCTAAAGATTCAAGTGCTAAAACAGCGACTTGAGCCATTAATTCTTTTTCAGCCATGGCTTCATCGCTGGGTAAATCCAGCTGATTTTTTTCTTGTGTTAAAGCCGCAATTTGTTCCTGATTGTTTTTTATTTTTTGTTCAGTAAATTGGCTATTTTGTAGTAGTAAGGCATATTCGCGTTTTAAACGATTGTATTCTTGCTGTTGATGATTAAAAGCTTGCTCCAGTTGCATTAAACCATCTTCAATATCTGGAGTTTGTTCTTGTAAGCTAATCAATGAAATTTCTAGTTCTTCCACCCGCAGCGTTTTTTCTTCAATGTTTAAAGATAATTGTTCTTTATTTTGAGCAGCAGTTTGAATAGATTCATTTAACTGAATAATTTGATTTTGTAGTTTGTTTTTTTCTTCAAGTAGTCGATTTTGCTGCCACTTTTTTTGTTCCGTTTGTTCTTCTAAACGGGCTTGTTGCTGTTTTAATGCGCTGATAACTTGCCCATGAGCCTTAATTTTTTCTTGTTGTTCTCGCTCTTGAAGTTGTAATTGATAGCTTTCTTCATTAATAGATTCATTTGATTGTTGTAACTCATCTAGTAATGTTTGTTCAGCCAAGAGCTGTTGGCTAGTGACTTCATGATTATTTTTCGCATCCTGTAAATACAGATAATCTAGCCAATCTTGTTTATCATGTAAATCAGTACGCAACTTTTGATATTCACTGGCTGCTTGAGCTTGCTTGTCTAGTTTTGAAACTTGTCGATCTAGTTCCGATTGAATATCATGTAAGCGTTGTAAATGTTCTTCTGTGTCTTTTAAGCGAGCAGACGTCTCTTTTCGACGCTCTTTGTATTTCGATACGCCAGCAGCTTCTTCAATATAACTACGGAGTTCTTCTGGTTTGGCTTCAATAATTTTTGAAATCATGCCTTGTTCAATGACAGCATAACCTCGGGCACCAACCCCCGTTCCTAAAAATAGGTCCGTAATATCTCGTCTTCTAACCACTTGATTATTGATGAAGTAATGAGAATCACCTTGGCGCGTTAAACTGCGTTTTATCGAAACTTCCTGATATTGCCCCCAAGCGCCTTGTAATGCATTATCACTGTTATCAAAAATCAGCTCCACAGAAGCTTTTGCTGAAGCTTTTCGTGTATTTGCACCATTAAAAATGACATCTTGCATGCTCTCGCCACGCAGTTGTTTCGCGGATGCTTCCCCTAAAACCCAGCGGACGGCATCAATGACATTACTTTTTCCGCAACCATTGGGACCAATAACAGCCACTAATTGTCCAGGGACATGTAAAGTTGTCGGATCTACAAATGATTTGAAACCAGATAATTTAATATGGGTAAGGCGCATAAGGCAGGAATAAACAGCAAAAATAAACAAATATTCTAACGGATTTTTAACCAAGCGTCTGCTTTAGCGGTCGTCCTTAGATCGGTTTGGCTATTTCATCGAGAAGATAATCAATATGCAGAGAATTGATTGTCTGTTGAATAAAATTCCTAGGCAAAAAGTATTTTTAAAATAAATTCGCCTAGTGAATGATTTTAAAGAGAATTAATCCCAATTGTTCTTTTTGACTTTATCTAGTTGGCGTCTATCACGCTTAGTTGGTCTTCCATCTGGGTAAGCACGGCTTACTCTTTCTGCTTTATCAATGGCTTTTAGGGCTTCACGCTTTTGTTGAACTTCTAAATCTTCTTGATACAACAAAATTGCTTCACTGGCAGGGCGGCGTTGCATATTGAGAGCCGTTACAATGACTCGAAATGGTAAACTATTGATACTCATATCAATGCGGTCACCAATGGTAACCGTCTTGCTGTTTTTAACTCGATCACCATTGACTAAAATTCGTCCTAGTTCGATATTTTTTTGTGCAATTGCTCGGGTTTTAAAAAAACGAGCAGCCCAGAGCCATTTATCAAGGCGCATTGTTTTTGTTTCTGCCATAGTATTGTTAAATTTACTTGTTTTAATCTGTACTATTATAAAAACTATGCCAATATATGCAATAATTTATCACTATAAATTCTTATATCATTTTTTTGTTTTTTAAAGCGAGGTTTCGTATGTTATCGAAAAAAATCAATATCGCTCTGGTTTTTACGCTGATTTTCTTAACAGCTTGTGCATTAACTCCAGAACAAAAAATGGCAAGGGAAAAAGCCAAAGCGGAAGAAAGAATGCGCATACAATTGGCATTGGCAAGACAGTGTGATCCAAAAACAGCCGATTTAATGGCAAAATTGCCTCAATCTTGGGAGCTGAGTGCGGAAGAGAAAAGAGTTTTTGATGAAGAATACAATGAAAAAATCAATAACCCAATATTCCAGTCCTGCTATAAAATGGCATGGCAAGCATATATTAATCAAGCCAATATAGAGCTACTTGAACAGAGAAATATGCAAATGCAAATGGATAATTGGTTTTGGAATCGACCGCTAAGGTGCCGTGGTTGGTCAAATGGACAACCATATTGGTTCCCTTGTTAAGTAAATATGCTTGAATAATATAAAGTTTTTATTCTAAAATAGCAGTTTATTTTTATCTTAAGTCAATACTTATTTATTACAAACTCATTCTCGGTACGATTTTACTGCAGAAATTGAGTAGTTCTAGTATGATGTAAGCCAATTCTTAGCTGATGGAAAACAGGTAAATGAAACAAATTTTTTTAGATTTTGAACAACCAATTGCAGAACTTATTCAAAAAATTGAAGAGTTGCGCTTTGTTCAAGATGATTCTGTTGTCGATATTTCAGAAGAAATTAGTCGATTGCAAAAGAAAAGTGATGATTTGACTAAATCAATTTTTGGAAAATTGACTCCGGCTCAGATTTCACAAGTTTCTCGCCATGCTCAACGTCCATATACCATGGACTACATCAATGCTTTATTTACAGAGTTTCAAGAGTTACATGGCGACCGTGCTTTTGCTGATGATCCAGCTATTATTGGCGGTCTAGCTCGTTTTAATGGTCAAAGCGTTGTTGTGATCGGTCATCAAAAAGGCCGAGATACCAAAGAGAAAATTTATCGTAATTTTGGCATGCCAAAACCAGAAGGTTATCGCAAAGCTTTGCGATTGATCAAAACCGCTGAAAAATTCAAATTGCCAATCGTGACATTTATCGATACACCAGGAGCCTATCCAGGCATTGGCGCAGAGGAGCGTGGTCAATCAGAAGCGATTGGACGTAACCTATATGAGCTTTCAGACATTAAAGTTCCTGTGATTTGTACCATTATTGGTGAAGGTGGTTCTGGCGGCGCTTTAGCAATTGCAGTGGGTGATTATGTGAACATGTTGCAATATTCAACTTATTCAGTCATCTCACCTGAAGGCGGTGCTTCTATTTTATGGAAAACAGCGGAAAAAGCTGCTGATGCAGCACAAGCATTGGGCATTACAGCTAAAAAATTATTAGATTTGAAATTAATCGATAAAATTATAGCTGAGCCATTGGGCGGTGCACATCGAGATTTTGACGCAGTGATGAAAAATACGAAACAGGTACTTCAAGAGCAGTTACGCCAAGCTCAAGATATGCCATTGCCTGATTTATTAAATCGTCGTTTTGATCGCATTATGGCTTATGGTACATTCACTGAAAAATAAAATTCAGCAAGCAGTGCTTCAATCATGGTCAGAACACTGTTCTGACCATTTTCATTTAACCATTGGATTTAGTGGCGGTGTTGATTCAATGGTTTTGTTACATGCATTGTCTGAAGTGCGAAACCAATTAGGCATTAAAATAAAAGCCATTCATGTTCATCATGGATTACAAAGTATTGCGGATGATTGGGTGACTTTTTGCCAACAATATTGCACATTGTTGGACATTCCTCTTAAGGTTGTTTATGTCAATGTAAACACTTTAAAAATAGGATTAGAAGCAGGTGCTAGGGAGGCGAGGTATCATGCTTATGAACAGCATGGAAGTGACATCATTGCGCTTGCCCATCACAGTGATGATCAGAATGAAACCTTGCTGTTGGCATTGCTTCGAGGTGGTTCAATTTCTTCCTTATCGGCTATGCCCGTGATTCGCCGATTAAATTCAACTCAACATGTGTGGCGTCCATTACTGTCATTTAGTAAAGATGATCTTTTCAAATATGCCAAAGAAGCGAATTTGGATTTTGTTGAGGATCCTAGTAATCACAGTAATGAATATTTGCGTAATTGGTTAAGAAATGAGTGGTTGCCATCCTTATCAACTAAATTGCCTCATTATTCGCGCCATTTTCAAAGTACGATAGCCCATTGTCAGGATGCCTTGGTTTTACAAGAAGAAATTGCAGAAGAAGATTTATCTAAAATCATGTCAGATACTGGTTTTGATATCATGCAGTGGGCCAAGTTATCAGAAACCAGAAGAAGATTAAGTTTGTATTCATGGATTAAGTCCATCAATATAGGATTACCAAGGCAAGCTAATTTGTTAAATTTTAGCCAAGAATTATTTAAAAACCCTCTGAACTATCTAAAATTATCATTGTCTAATGGAATTGTTTATTCATATCAAGGCTTATTATTTTTTAATAATAATGAGTTGCTCAATAAACTTAAAAACCTGAATCAATTATTATGTCCAAAGGATAGTTTGTTTATTGATTCGAACCAAATGCTTGATTTTTATTTGAAAAGTAATGCTATTGGTATTAAGATTGATGGTATAGAAAGAGGACAATACTCGATTCGTTGTGCAACGAGTCATGACAAAATTCGATTGTCCTTTGGACATAAGACTGTCTTTAAATTTCTACAAGAGCAAAAAGTTCCTCCGCATTTGAGAAACATTTGGCCGATTATTGTTGATGAACAGCAATGCTGCGTGGCCATTTGTAATGGACCGGTATCTCTTGATTTACAAAATAATGATGGGTTGTGTTTAAAAAGTACCATACTGAAGTCATTTATGGTAATTAAATGATTGTTTTAGCAGAGGGTTTTGTTAAGCATAATTTGTCTCATAGCCGAATGGGATGAATGATGAATGATAGATATATTGATCAGGTTTTAGTTGAAAGAGCCCAAAGTGGTGATAAAAAAGCTTATGACCTATTGGTTGTTAAATATCAGCGCCGTTTAGAATATGTTTTATTGAAGTTTATTAAAGATGAACATGAAGTATATGATATTGCTCAGGAAACTTTTATTAAGGCTTATCGAGCTTTAGGAAGTTTTAGAGGGGATAGCGCATTCTATACTTGGCTATATCGAATTGGTGTAAATACAGCCAAAAGCTACTTAGTGAACAATAAAAAACATGATGTGATTTTAAGAGATATTACCACTGGTGAAGATGATGACACCTTTAATATCTTGGAATTAATACCAGATAACTTCACCCCTGAAGCAGGTTTAATTAATAAACAAATTTTACTAACAGTCAAATCAGCGATAGCTAACTTGCCAGATGAATTACGTAGAGCAATTATATTACGAGAAATGGAGGGTTTGCCTTATGAGGAAATTGCAAAAATTATGGAGTGTCCTATTGGAACTGTGAGATCAAGGATTTTTCGTGCAAGGGAAGTCATTGCTAATGAGCTACGTCCACATTTAGGAACAACGAAGGATCAACGATGGTAAATATTAAAAATTTAGATTTAGCTGATATATCATCCTTAATTGATGGTGAACTACATACTGAAAATCCAAATTTATTGAAAGAGCAAGCAAATCAAATCATAGATAAAATTTTGGCCGATGGTGAGTTACAACAGGCTTGGAAAGATTATTATCTTATTCGGGATAGCATGTGTAATTTATATCAAGACTTTACAGCTGATTTACCTGAAATTCATGAGTTTGATAAAAAATAAATTAAGTGTAAAAAAGACTATTTAAAATAGTCTTTTTTTTATTACCCATGAGTGGTTTTTAAAAGTTGATCTCCATCTCTACGATGCAGCAACGAGAATATAAAACTCGATAAGATTGTACTTAATCCCACAATGACAAATGTCCAGCGGAAAGCCAAATAAGTGTGGTCATGAGACATATATTCTAAATCATTAAAAAATCGCAATAACATAGCTGATATTGCAATACCAAAACCAATTGCCAATTGCTGGTTCACAGCCATTAAGCTATTACCACTACTATTCTGATATTCACGTAATCTTGCTAACGTAAGTGTATTCATTGCACTAAACTGCAGCGAGTTTGCGGTACCAATAATAAATAACAAAATAACAATCATTGATATTGGGGTACTGGTTCTGAGAAAACCCATGCTAATAATTCCCAATCCAACTAAAACAGTATTAAAAATGAGAATGCGCCTATAACCAAAATAGTTCAGTATATTGGGAATAATAGACTTGGTTAGTAGTGCTGAAATAGCCAAGGGTGTGAGTAACCAGCCTGCAGTACTGGCAGAATATCCAAATGAAACTTGTAATAATAATGGTAGTAAAAAAGGAATGGCACTAATGCCAATACGTGCGGCAAGATTGCCAAGAATGCCAATTCGGAATGTTCGTACAGAAAATAAATCCAAAGGATAGATTGCTATTTTTTGATGGGAAGTAGCGTAGTGCCAATATCCATATAACAGCAGAATACCTGAAATAGTTACAAAAATAGCAAAAGGTACTGCTTTCTGGTGGCCTAAAAACTCTAGTCCAAGAGTTAATAAAAATGCAGAGCTACTAAATAAACCAAAGCCAAAGACATCAAATTGAGTGTTCTCATTCCTAAAATCTGGCATATATTTAAAACCAATTAGTAAACCGAGTATGCCAATTGGAATGTTAATTAAAAAAATCCAGTGCCAAGAAGCAATTTCAACTAAATATCCACCCAGTAATGGACCAATAATAGGACCTAACAAGGCTGGCATAATGGCGTAATTCATGGCTTGCAGTAGCTCAGATTTAGGATAAGAGCGAATTAAAGCCAAACGAGCGACAGGAGTTAATAAGGAACCACCAATTCCTTGGATGACACGAGATAATACTAAAGTATTAAGAGTCGGTGATAATGCACACATTAATGAACCAAAACAGAATAATGCGATAGCAAATAAAAAAGTATTTTTAGTACCAAATTTATCTGCTAAATAGCCACTGATAGGAATACAAATAGCCAGAGTCAAGGTGTAAGCAATAATAATCGCTTGTATATTGAGAGGCGATTCATTAAGTGACTTTGCAATTGCCGGTAAAGCTGTGTTTAGAATCGTTGTATCAAGCATTTGCATGAAAATAGATACGCCAAGTAGGGCCGGTAAATAGCGGCGCTGTTGAACTGGAATAGGTATGGGATTGTTGGTCATATAGTTTTTATTAAAGATCAAGAGTTTATTAAATAACAGATTTATTTTTAAGAGTATAACGAAATTGTTATTGAAATACTGATGATATTGTCTGTTTATTAGTAAATAAATATTAAATTGTTATTAAAGATTATTTTTCCTGAGCTAACTTTTTTAATAAATTGTTAAGCAAATGATATTTATTTAATAGAATAAATATATTCATAATTTAATTTACAAAAAATGTCAATATATTTTTATCATTAAATTCGCTTTATTTTCAATAATTTAGTTGATTTATTTATGAAAGGTTTGTATTTACTTGGGTTATCTGCTTTAATGGAAAGCATAATTTTTTACTATTACCTCGTTAGGTGAGGCTCCTGTACGGAGAAACGCTACTGCCCAGAAACGTCCAAAGACGCCAATGGGTTTGAACAGAAAGCATCGACATAAGGTGTTTTATAATGTAGCTAGCGATTGCTTATGCCGTGCAGTGCTAAAACTCAATGATTTGGGGGATAAAGCATTATTGTTTTCCTTATTGAAAACAATAATGCTATTTTGGCATATTTCATTTTATTTATGAAATTGTTAAAGCACGCCTACAGATTATTGGGGTGTGCTTTTTTTATTTATAAATCAATATTTTAATAAAGTGCACTAATGTGGGTTGTTGTTATGGTTGTATGACTGTAACGGTGATAGAAAGGTGTGCACCAATGTTAAAAACATATCAAAATCCATTGGTTCTGAATAGGCAATCAGCAGATAAACCAAGTAAATTGGTGGTGTTGATTAATCCTAGTACAGCTGAAATTCAAGAAGTTAGCGATAAATATCATATCCAGACAGAAATTTTGAATTTTGGTATTGCTCATCGAGCTCGACCAAGAATACAGATGATTGATAATACTAATATTATTATTAATCATTTGCCCCTGTTAAATAATAAAACTGCAGATATTCCTTTTGGAACAACTCCTTTTTCTATTGTAGAAAAGGATGGCGTTATGATTTGCATTTCTCGTAATGATCACTCTATTTTTCATGAAATAGCTGCTGAGTATGAGCAAACCATGACAAAAGATAAAACGCTTGGTTATTTTATTTTTTCTTTATTAGAGAAAGTGGCTGATCAATTTATTTTTTCAATTCAAAATGTTAATGAAAAAGTTTTGTTGATTGAAAATGAATTGAAAGAGTCAATTAAAAACCACCAAGTATTTCTTTTATTGAAGAATAATAAAAGCTTAAATTTATTTTCTAGCTCATTGAAAGCTAATTTAGCTGTGTTACAGCAGCTTCGCCATACCAGAACAATAAATCAAGTGGATGATTTCAATGATATTTTAGACGATATTATTGTTGAAACTGAACAAGCTCAAATGATGGCTGAGATTAATAATATTAACTTAAGTAACTTGATGGATGCTTACTCAGCTGCCATTGAAAATAATCTAAGTCTGTTGGTTCAATACCTATCGATTTTTGTCATATTGGCTGCGATTCCGATGGGGATTGCTGGTATTTATGGCATGAACACACCTTTACCATTTCAAGATGAATCTTATGCATTAGCTGTTTTAGGCGCCATTGCTGTTGGGATTGCTGTGCTTCTAGTGGTTATTTTTAAAAAACGTCAAATAATTTAAATTGGTGAGGATGAAATGTTAACAATTTATAAAAGCGATGAGCAAGGCAAACTTTTAACAGTTGGCGCAGTTGAGCACAATACTTTAGTTCATATGGTTAATCCTAGCGAGGAAGAAATTAATAATATTTCTAATACGTTAAATATTCCTAAAGAGTTTTTCCTTGATTCATTGGATAAAAATGAGCGACCACGTATTACAAAAGAAAAAGATAGCTTACTAATTGTTTTGAATGTACCTACAGTTATCGATAATGTTTATAAAACGGTTCCTATCGGTTTAATTCATACAAAAGATAATACTGTATTGGTTTCTCGGCATGAATTAGAAATTTTTACTGGATTATTGGCAGGTCAGCATGGTCAATACAGTACATTTATGAAAACACGATTGAGTTTGCTTTTGTTTAAAGCCATTGCAAATTCATATAATCAGTATTTGGTTAAAATTAATGAAGAAATTAGTAAATTACAAAGAGAGTTAAAAGCGTCTTATCGTAACCAAGAGTTGTTTGGTTTAATTGATTTAAATAAAAGTTTGGTTTTCTTTTCTACTTCTTTAAATGCCATGTCAATTTTGTATAAGCGAATTATGCAAGGTCATGACATTAAAATTCATGATGAAGAGAAGAAGCGATTGCAAGATATTTTAGTTGATATTGAACAAGCGACAGAAGTAACGGAAATGCGCCGAGAAAGTTTAAGTAATTTAATGGATGCTTATGCTGCCATTATTCATAATAACTTAAATTCTGTTCTAAAAATGCTAACAACTTTAGCCATTATTATGACGATTCCAACGATGATTGGTAGTGTGTTCTCAATGAACGTGGATTTACCCTATGAGGAAGAGTGGATTTCGACCATTGTTGTTGGAATTGGCATGGTTATTATTAGTGTCATGTTATTGGTTATTTTCTATAAGAAAAAATACTTACGTATTTAACTATTTGACTTGTCATTATTAAAGATTAGAAAGAAATTATTATGATTCATGTTTATACTCAAATTAATCCAGTTAATCAAAAAAACACACAAGCTTGCCAACAGTCTTGGGTTTATAGTACAGCAACTGATGAGCAGGAAGTTGCTAAATTGGTTAAAGAATATGATGTTCCAGAGTCTTTTTTTCATGATGCGTTGGATATCAACGAGCGCCCTAGAGTTGAAAAAAATGGTAACAATACATTGCTAATGATTCATGTTCCTTACACTAATCCAAATGTAGAAAATCATTACGATGATGTGAAATACAGAACTTTGCCTTTGGGGATTATTTTATCGCCTAAAGCGATGATTTTGGTTAGTACAGAGGAGTTGTTATTTGACCAAAATTACTTGTTGCGGCAGGAATTTGCTTGGGGTGAGGATGTGCAAGGGCATAATGCTTTAGTAATGGTTAATGACATTACTGAAAGTTTTATTGAAATGATGCATAAGATAGAGTTTTCAATAGCAGAGGCTGAAGATGAGTTATCGCACTCTTATCGTAACCAAGAGTTATATAGCTTACTTTATTTGAATGAAAGCTTGTTGTTTATGGCAACTTCGTTAAAGCAAATGTTGCATATGATGAGAAAAGAAACTTTTTGTACTGAGTTGGATATTAGAGAAGGCGATAATATTTTGTTATCGCAAACATTGGTAGAGCTAGAACAAGTTTATGCTGTTGCTCAGATTAATCAGCAAAACTTAAATAATGTGATGGATGCATATGGCAATATTATTCAAAATAATGTGAGCCATGTGGTAAAGCTATTAACTGCTATTACGATTGTTTTATCGATTCCTACTTTAATTGCCAGTATTTATGGTATGAACGTTCCTTTGCCATTTCAAGAAATGGATGGTGCTTTTAGCTATTTGATTGTTGCAATGGCAGTTAGTTGTAGTATTGTCGGTTTTATTTTCTACAAGAAAAGATATTTTTAATTTTAAAAAACAGGTATTTATACCTGTTTTTTTATGTATTTTTAATATAAATATTTTATGCAATTGCTAATCAATATCAATTAGAATAGAATAGTATCTCAAAATATGAATTAACTTTTCTTTTTTCTTTTTTCTTTCAATAGGAATGATTAGCTATGCATTTAGGTAAAACAGCTTTAGCGATTTTAATTGCACTATCAATTAGCGCTTGCGGAAATGATACGGTAGCACCTGATAATTCTACTGCCTCAGAACAAAGTAGCAGCGCAGCTGTTGTGAGTACAGAGGCATTGCAGTTTAGTAGCCAAGCTGGAGATATTAGCATTCCTGCTGATATTCAACGAATAGCTGTTTTAGATTCTAATGCATTGAGTACTATTAAAGAGTTAGGTGGTGAAAGTAAGGTTGTTGCTGTTCCTAAAGGTACGTCATTGCCAATGAGTTTGCAGGGATACATTAAAAATCAAGAACTTGTTGATACTGGGAATTTGAAAGAGCCGAATTTAGAAAAAGTTTTATCTGTTCAGCCACAGTTGATTATCATTAATAATCGTATGGAAAATATGATGGAGCCATTGAAGCAAATTGCTCCTACTTATTTCTTACAAGTTGACTTCAAAAATTATCAAAATTCATTTAAAGAACAAACTTTAAATGTAGCGAAGATGATTGGTAAGACAGATGAAGCTGAAAAGCAGTTGGCTGAAATTGATCAAGAAATTGTGAATATTAAAGAAAAAGCAAAAGATAAGACTGCGCTTATCGTTATGGTGAATAACGAGAAAATTTCGGCATTTGGTCCTGAATCAAGATTCGGTCATGTTTATAACATGTATGGTTTTTTGCCAGCAGATGATTCGATTAAAGTAGCTCAACATGGTATGTCAGTTTCACCTGAGTATATTGCTGAAAATAATCCTGACTTTTTATTCGTAGTGGATCGTGGTGCTGCGATTACAGAGAAAAAAGATGGAGCCAAAGAAGTGATGAATAATGACTTTGTTAATAAGACAAAAGCGGCTAAAAATGGAAAGGTTATATTTTTAGATTCCTCTAGTTGGTATTTAACAAATATGGGATTAGGTGGAATGAAAATCATGACTAAAGAGATAGCAGATGCATTAAAATAATCGAGTAATGATTGATGAAAAAAGTGGTGTTTTATATAAACACCACTTTTTTTATGCCTTTTAAAAGCTAGTGATGGATATTTAATATTAAGTATTTGTAAATTAATTTTTATATTGACTCTAGTATTGGTCATTATGGCATTCATTAACTATGTTAGCCATTTATCTGGTGTGGAGTAATGTAGATAAATTTTAATGTTTATCTTGGATATTAATCAATATAAGAGTGTTATCAACCTAGTCAAATCCAACATGTAAATACTCAAATTTCGCAATTCAAATATCATAATTTTTCTATTTAATTTTACCGTATTCTTTGTAATTATCATCGCTTGTATTATAATTATCATAATAAATACAAATAATTATAATTAAAACAAGGATGGTAACTTAGTATGAATAAAATTTATAAAACGGTTAAAAATAAAAAGCTGAATATTACAGTTGTGGCTTCAGAGCTTTGTAAAAATGGTTCTAAATGTGCAAGCGGTGCTGTTGGTGCTGTATTTGTTACTGGATTGATAATGGTATTTCCCGCAGCTGTTTGTGCAGAAGATATTACCTACGATGGTTTTGATTCGAATGTAATTGTAGCGGATCCAGTATTTTATCAGTTTGGAAGTCGGGCTTTATTCCCTCATTTATCAGCGAGTAATAATACAGTTACCATCCGTAATTCGGGTCAATTTGACCTTGGGCGAATTAATATTTATGGTGGACTTGATCTGAATGGATTTAATGAGCGAGGTTCATCAGGCAATACTGTGAAGATTGAAGGTGGGCAGGTTAGTGGGCGTATTTATGGTGGTTATAGTAGTCGTGGTGATGTTACTAACAATAGTATTATTGTGACAACCGATATTAATTCGAGTTTAGGGCATTTATTTGGCGGCTATAGTAGTTATGGGAATGTGAGCGAAAATAATATCATTATTGATGGATCAAATATTAATATTCATCGTATCTATGGTAGTGAAGGCGATCAGATGAGTGACCATCGCTCAGAAAAGAATACTGTGAAGATTACAAATTCAACAGTAGATGCGAGAATCTATGGTGCCGAGGGCTTTAATCATACTATAGAAAATAGTGTGAATGTTTTAGACTCAAGTGTATCTGGAAATATTTATGGTAGTTATATCTCTCATGATGCTGCTCATGCAGAGAGTAATACAGTAACGATTACCGATAATTCAGATGTATCTGGAAATATTTATGGTAGTTATCTCTCTCATGATGCTGCTCATGCAGAGAGTAATACAGTAACGATTACCGATAATTCAGATGTATCTGGAAATATTTATGG
>JASLFS010000071.1 GCA_030150505.1 Vitreoscilla sp.
CTTTATTTTCCCATCCCGTCAACAGAAAGTCTTTCCCACAAGATGGGCAAAAATGCTGAGCAAATGCTTTTTCAGCTTGTTCGTTCTTGATATCCTTCGCTCTTTCTAGTTGAGATATGGCTAGTTGCTCTTGCTTTTGTATCATGTAAATTTTCATACGTCGAATAGCATAATAACCAAACAATACAGTCAAAATAATGCCAACGGTGTAGCGAACATAACCACCAAAACTAGGCAGATACGGTGCCAATCCAAAGAAAAAGGCATAAAAGCCAAATAAAACAAAACCACGGTAGATTGGCCAATAATCACTGGTACGACGACGTAACACAAAAAAGATACTAATCAACAAAATCGGAGAAACAAACAACAAGCGCCAGAGAAATATTTTTAACTCATGCCGACTCATTTCCTTTTCATAGCGCTCAACAGCAACTTGATTCACTGTGTTTATTTGCTGATTTAAAGATTCCATACTCTCTTCAATAGCCAAAAACTTCATTTGAATCGTTTTTTGCTCATCAATCCAAGACTTAGAAACTTGATAATAATCATCTAATTTTTTAGCACGACTGTGCACTTCTGCATTATCTTTACTCAAGCCTAAACTATCTCGAGTTTTGACCCAGTTATTAAAAGAAGCTTGCTCATTCTCATAGTTTTTTTGTGCTGCCTCTGTTGTTGCCTTTAATGTATTGAGCTTAATTTGTAAAGCACTTTTCTGTGCTTCTAATTCCTCAACTTTGTCTTGCAAAGGCTTTAAAAGCTTCATTGTGGCATCATCGTTGACAACAGGACGATCATCTTGAAGGTCTTTCATAGCAACAGTATCTTCTAACACTGGCATATTATTACTCAATGTTAAATTAGACAGTAATTTGTCGGACAATAACACTAAAAATACACATAGCAATAATGAAATCATCACTCGAATGATTTGCATACTGCGTGCCAGTTTTTTACCATTGGCTTCCATTAAAACCCCTTTAATATTGCTATTGATTGATTATATTCACCTATTGTCTGTCATGATATATATTTAGATTAATAATGTCTTTCCCTAAATTGATAAAAATCTAGAGCAAGTTAAACTTTCAAATAACCATCCTCTAAAAATTTTAAGCTTGCATAAACCTAAATATCATATTGACACAATTCATGACTCCAACTCACGCCCATCTATAATTGAAAAACGCTTATTATCTGCCGCACTAACCACATAAGGATCATCTGCATCAATAATGCTTTCTTCCTTAATCCATTCAGGCCATAAAGGTGGTTTACAAGTACGCATTGCTATAATACGACCAAGAACTCTCAATTTAATGCATGGATAATCAAGAATATACAAACCTACATTACGAAAATATTGAACACGTATATAGTCATTACTAAAATAAGGTGGTTCTCTTTTTTCATCAATATCCAAACAATAGGAAACCGTTTGACTTGTGGCAATTTGATCTTCTGAGTCATTATCATAATAGAAATCTTTCGGACCATTCTCCATATACTGACGAACAAACTCCCAATGTCCTAATGCAATCTCTCGACTAGAAGAATTAATTGGCAATGAAAATGTCTCTAAAACAGTTTGCCTATCTTCTGATAAGATATGCGCATAAATTTCATTATCCAATAAATCTTTATCTGGCGTCCCCCCATTAAAGAAAAAAAACATCTTCCCACTTTACGCCAATAAAAGTACCATCAAAACGACAAAAATAAACCATTCTATTTTTACGATTAAAACGAAGAGGATAATGCGTCCATTTAAAACATTCCCTTAACATTATCAGCGTAAAAATTATCATTGGGACGCTTACCATTCCAATCCCAATTAATAGCTCGTAACTACCACTTATAATTAGTAAAATTAAAAAATATACAATAGAGCAAATACAAAATAAATTCCCCATAAATAGCATAACAGCTGTTAAAAGACCTTTTGTAACATAATGTTTGTCTGCCAAATCCATATATGTTGAATTCATCTTAATAACACCCATTGCAAAATTTGGTGAATAATCCAGTGGCTCATCTACTTTAAGCTGAGCATCTCTTTCAATATCTCCCAATGGTCGATTTATTCTGTATTGAGGTAAAATTCCAGCGTGAGACATCAATCACACTCCTAAGCAGTAAAGAATTTATTAAATTCTTGCATATCATCTTTTCCTTCACTCGCAAATGAAAGATAGTCTTTGTGAATTTATCTCACATTTTAATTACCCATAAGCATTGAGTATCATTAAAAATAACCGAAGCTAAATATTTATGTCAATGTTAAATAAATGACGTCTTAAACAAACGAAACAATTTGATTTAAATGATAAATAATGAAATTTAATACAATCAATATCAGCTATAGAATTCTTAAGAATCTTAAATCACTTAGCAGAGTGTTGACTCTAATATGGAAAAATAGGCAGTGTGCTGTGATGCACACAGGATAGTTTGAGGAAGTGTTGGATTCAAGGTAAGGTAAAACCATCAGCCAGTGGTGTCGAACTCTGGATTCTCTCTACACCAATATATAAATGAGGCAATGCTTAAAGTTGCTCAGTAGCATATTGAAAATATGTCACATCTTTATTATGCTAATGGCTTTTCATCATGGGATTTTATATTGTTACGCTATTGAGAAGACTGACGCAGAAAAATGGCTTACCCTAAAGCTTTGAAATACTTAAATATTGCATGAAATAAATTATGCCAAATCGGTACCAACACATATGTGCTGATAAAAAATCAATCCACCCTAAAATAATATTATATGTCCCTACAAACACATCAATCTAAAACGATAAAACAAATGACATCTTGGATAATTATAACACTGACAATGTTATTACCCAATATTGTCCAAGCCATTCGCTTCTATTTTCTAGGTCAAATATCAAATGATGCATTTTCAATAGCAAGCAATATTTTTTGGTTACAAATTATTTATGAAGTCCCTCAAGAGCTTTTACTACTTTCGCTATTTGTAATGTATGGTCAGCATGTTCGTGAGAAAAATAGTAAAGAAATATTTAGTTCTTATCTTCAAAACTCTCTAGCTATCATTCTTATGGTTTTCGGCCTTATGTCGATTCTCATCTCTGTATTTGCCTATCCTATTGTCAATTCCATTCAACCTAACAATATCTTAGTAAATGATATTGTTCATTATGTTCGTTTAGAATCCATTGCAAATATTCCTACAATGATAGTCGAAGCTTTATTGACAGCTTTAGTACTAATTAACAACAAAAAAGCATTATTAAAACTCTTATTCATTCAAGTAATTCTCTATGCCCTACTTGATTATTTACTATTTTCTTATGCAACATTGGATGTTTTATCCATTGCTTATTCTAACTTGATAATCAATATTACTTGGCTTTTAATCACTTTTAGTCTTTTAAAAAAACAAGGTTATAATTTACTTCAACCTTTTTATTGGAATAAAACTTGGATTAAAAAATGGATTCAAATAGGTAGTTATAGTGGTATAGAGTCATTAATAAGAAATTTTGTATTTACTCTCATCATTATCAAAATGATCAACACCCTTTCGATGCAAACAGAATTTTGGATTGCGAATTCGATTATTTGGGGCTGGCTCCTTATCCCTTTTTTGGCATTTGGAAAATTAGCAGAAAGTCAATTTAGCCAAAATGCAGACAATTTATTAAAACAGATTGCTAAGAATTTTTTATATGTGTGCATATTCGCCATTATTCTTATGCTCACTAGCCCTGTTTGGACAATATTAATAAAAGATATTTTAAAAATAGCCAATTGGAAAGTGATTATTTATATCATTGAAATTCAAATTGTTTTTTACCTATTTTTTATAATATCAAAAACAATTTTTGATCCCATATTTTATGGTTTAGGTCATACAAAGCTCATGTTACTGAGGTCAATATGTATTGATATTATTTACTATGGCATCGTATACCTGCTGTATGTTAATCAATATATTAATTTATCTATAGAAAATATTACCCGTATTTTTGGATTAGGGCTTATTCTTAATTGTTTAATTTCTTTAATTATATTTTGTTACTTAATTAAGCTACCTGCTAACAAACGCTATGCTTAATGGCATTAGCAAAATATTAACAAATGGTTTAAATAAAAATGCCATTCACCAATATAGTTATTGTTGGTGAATGGCATTTTTTACAGAATATGAAGATTACATCGCTTTAAATCGAACGCTAGCATCCTGGTAATCATAATGTGCATGCTCGGCACCATGATGATAAATGCTATTTAAAAATTCCTGTTCTTCTGGTAAATCACTTTCCGCAATTTCACACCACCAATGCTTATTGGCTCCTTGATTGCCATTGTGCCAACGGTAACCACGTTCTTTTAAATAATCTTTAACATCAAACGGTGCTCCAAATGCACGAACAAATACCGTACGTGTTTTCGCTTGTTTTAACAAATCGGTCAAGGCTTCAGGCAGCCTGTAAAATAACCACGCCATTGCTAAACAATCAATACTGGCTCGATGACCTTCGTAGAACCATCCTAATTGCAATAACAAAAACTCAAGTTTTTTACTTGAGAAGCCTAGCTCAGCCCAATCAATTCCATTAGCAGAACATGCCCACGATAAATGCTTTAGATTTGGAAAACGTCTTTCAAAAAAAGGACGATCAAACTTAGCATTATGTGCAACCACCAATGGACTATCTGCTAACCACTTCGCAACCAAGTCGTCATCAATTTTTTGTCCTGCAACTTTCTCATCTGTAATGCCGGTTAAGCCTACTACAAATTCAGGAATTGGCTTACCTGGATCTTCATAAACACTCAATACTTCTATAATAGAAGTAATAGTATTTTTAGAAGGGCTATACAAAACCTTAACCATGCCTAATTCAATAATGGCATCAATTTCATAAGATAACCCTGTCGTTTCTGTATCCAACAACACCATTAATTGCTCATCCCCCACGACTGGATTTAATTCAATGGGAAAAGCAGCTTTTTCTTTGGTTAGTGGAATACGCTCCAACAAACGAAAATCATTTGTTTGCTCGGTAATTTCTTTGATTCTTTCAATGGGGAATCCATTATTCATGATTAATTCTTTAACCTGTACAATTAATAAAAGTGATTTTAACAAAACCACATGAGCCAAGTGATATCAAATACACAAAATGTACTTAAAATAAAAAATACTTAAAATAGTCCGCCTATTTATCTTTCTGTAATACTTTTATGTATTGACATTAAAGTTAACTTTAAGCTTATCTTAATACCATCTCATATTCTTTTAAGCTTCTTATTATGTTATTTACTCCGCTTACCTTACCCAATGGCACCATTCTTCCCAATCGTTTAGCAAAAGCAGCCATGGAAGAAAATATGGCTGACGCTCAATTCCGACCAACCCATAAGCTTATGCAGCTATATAAAAAATGGGCACTAGGTGGAGCTGGTTTAATTATTAGTGGCAATGTTATGGTTAATCGCATGGCCATGACAGGTCCTGCTGGTGTCGTGCTTGATAGTGATTTACACTTAAATACCTTTCGGCAATGGGCAAAAGCAGGTCAACAAAATGGTGCTCAATTTTGGTTACAAATAAACCATCCGGGTCGACAAATGCCGTCAGCACTGGGACAAATTACCTATGCTCCATCAGCAATTGCTCTGAATCTTGGCAAAATGTCTTCTCGCTTCATGATGCCAAAAGAACTGAATCATTCAATGATTCAAGAAATTATTGAACAATTTTCGCACACAGCGCAACTTGCTGAGCAAGCTGGATTTAATGGTGTTCAAATTCATGCTGCGCATGGATATTTACTTAGCCAGTTTCTATCGCCACTGAGCAACAAGAGACAAGATGAGTATGGCGGTTCACTTGAAAACCGTGCACGCTTATTAATTGAAGTTATTCAAGCCATTCGCAAAAGCGTTTCCACGCACTTTTCCATATCAATAAAATTAAACTCTGCTGATTTTCAACGAGGTGGTTTTTCAACGGAAGATGCGAAAGAAGTTACCCTGTTACTCAATCACTTATCAATTGATTTATTAGAAATATCTGGTGGCAGTTATGAAGAGCCAGCCATGCAAGGCTCAGCAAGAGATAGCCATACGCTGGAAAGAGAAGCTTATTTCTTAAAATTTGCTCAGGAAATTCAAAAAATTGCTAACATGCCCATCATGGTAACAGGTGGCATTCGCCGTCAAGTAATTGCTCAGCAAGTTATAGACAGTGGTATTGATATGGCTGGTATTGCAACAGCTTTGGCCATTGAGCCCAATCTTCCTTCACTTTGGCAGCAAGGCATAGCCACAAATCCAACATTAAAAACTAGGAAGTGGAAAAACAAAGCCATGGGCTCTGCAGCCATGATGGCTTCCGTGCGCTATCAATTACAAAAAGTAGCGAATAATAAAGCAACAAAGCCAAATATTTCACCACTACGAGCGCTGCTGTTGCAACAAATTAAATCTTTTTATCATACAAAGCGCTACCGAACAGTTGTAAAACCAACAGTTACTCATCTTGATTCGTCAAAAGCTTAGTGCCTTCTAATAGCCGATGCGCATTATCAGCACAGCTCATGGATGTGGGCTTATTGATAATGCCATCCAATATGGCTTGAAGATTGGCTTTATTTTTTGCCAACTGCGCTTCTAATTTTTCAATCTCGGCAATTTTACTTTCCAAACTTATTTTTAAATTATCATGTCCCCATGAAAATAAATCGCTGGGTAACAAGGTTTTAATTTCCGCCAATGAAAAACCAACTTGTTGTGCTTGTTGAATCAAAACCAAACGCTGCAAATCATCTTGTGTGTATTCACGATAACCATTCATGCCACGCACCACTTTCGGAAGCAGTTGAATCTTTTCATAATAGCGAATGGTTGGTGCAGGCAAACCACTTAATTCTGATAATGTTTTAATTTTCATAATAAAAACACATTGACATTAAAGTTAACTTTAATCTTATTATTACCTATCAACTTAAGCAACTGGATAACCAAAATGACCAAAAAAATTCTACATGTTGTGACCAATATTGCTGAATACTCGCCATCAGGAAAACCAACCGGCTTGTGGCTAGGAGAATTAACCCATGCTTATGATTTATTTGAACAAGAAAATTTCACTCAAGATATCGTCAGCCCACTAGGTGGATTATCACCTCTAGAGCCGAAATCATTAACGCTGCTAACAGCAGACAAGAGTGTTAAAAATAGACTTCATGACGCCATTTTCATGGAACAGCTCAACAACACCTTACGAGCTGACGAAGTCAAATGGCAAGATTATGATGCCATTTACTATACTGGCGGACATGCTGTTATGTGGGATTTTTTAAACAACCCTGCTCTACAAAATATTACAAAAAACTTATACGAAGCCAATAAAATTATTGCCAGCGTCTGTCATGGCTATTGTGGTTTACTCAATGTCAAACTATCAAATGACCAACCACTTATTCAACATAAAAACATCACTGGCTTTAGCTGGCAAGAAGAAATACTCGCTGGCGCTTCACGTAGCGTTCCCTATAATGCAGAAAAAATTGCAAAACAACATGGTGCTAATTTCAAAAAACATTTATTGCCTTTTTTCCCATATATTGTCACCGACGGGAATATTATCACAGGTCAAAACCCTGCATCTGCTAAGTTAGTAGCCAAAAATATCATACAAGCTTTAAACCATGAAGCTTAACTTTTACAACAGGGAAGATCAGCAATAAATACATAAAAATAACCATTTTTGATTAAAATTGAATTATTCGTTTATAAAATAATGCTTTCAGGGAGCCTTAAAGTAAAAATAAATCAAATTATCAATCATTCACGGTAAATGTATTTAAAGAGTACAACCGTTAGGTATGTGTTTTTTCTTAAGCTGTTCACCTGAATTTTTCACCACCCGACATTTCCAAGTGCCTTTTTTCTTCCAGACATTAATATACGAACGATGAATAGACTGATGAGCAGTCTTGCCCATATAAGCTGTTAAACCTTTGGTTGGCAAAGTCACTGTTGGCGGATCATCATAAAGAACAATACTGGATATTAAGTTTGATCGAATTTCTTTACCATCGTTTTCTATTTTAGGCTGTTTGCCAGTTGTTAATCCCAATGGATAATATTTGGGATTACTATTTTCAGTATACAAAACAGGTTTTAACCCATAACTAAATGCCTCATCGTACATTCTTGAAGCAGCACTTAACTCGCTATATACCCTTGTGTATTGTGCCTTGATGATGTAATCGTTATAAATTGGCATGGCGATTGCAGCCAACACGCCAATAATTGCAATAACAATCATTAGCTCAATAATAGTAAATCCTTTTTGTATTATTCGCATAACATCATTTCCATTTATTTTATTTTATTTTATAGATACTTACTATTAAGTATATGTTAATTTCATTCACTTGTTACAATTAATTTTTTAATGATGATTTTTGATGTTGCAAAAGCAATCTTCACTCAGCTATTACTGCGGGTTTTTCACCAAGCCCAATACAATAACATTAATTAAAAGAAAAAATGAAGGTGCTAGATTAACCACCTAACCGCCTTAAAATAATGATAAAAAATATGACCTAGTTTCAAATTCATAGGATTATATCGATACCGAACATTTGAATAGAGGACGAAAACAATTAAAAAACGCCCATGCAATACTAATCAAAAGCCATATTAATAGTGCACGATAAATATCGCTTAGCGTAGCATCTTGATTAAATGCATATTCCCATATCGCAAATGGTAATGCCACACAAAACATAGAAATAAATGCTACTTTATCAAACATAAGGAATCCAAAAGTAGATAACCAAAGCACCACTAAATGGGCTTTGGTTATATTTTAATGAAGTCACAAGAGTATCAATAAACTTACAGTGTCACAACGCATCCCGCTGGAGTGAATTTATTTTTCCAACCACTGGCTTTTGCTGCATTGATGGTACAAGTCCACAGTCCATCACGCTGACGACCTAGCCGAATAAAAGTACCTTCAATGCTAGATGAAGCTTTGTTGCCCAAGGTTGCTCGAATACTAATTGGCTGAACACCTTTTGAAACATTGGTATCTAAACCAAGTGTTAAATCTTTTAATAAATTGCTTCTAATTCTACTGGTATCATTAAATGCCTGACCAACAGGCACGCTACCGCCCGTAATTAACCCCAAAGCAGTCATTCTTTTTTCTTCATCATGTGTTAGTGTCGTGCCTAAATTAGGTGCTAAACCTTCAAGTTGAGCATTTTCAAACAACACTTTTGTTGATGATAGCTCGTCAAATACACGAGTTACTTGTGATTTGGTCACATAATCGCCATACATTGGCATGGCAATTGCAGCCAATACGCCAATAATCGCAATAACAATCATGAGTTCGATTAAAGTAAAACCTTTTTCTAACATTTTCATAGCTGTATTTCCATATTTTTTGATGTTTTATATATCTATTTTTTGTATATTTATTATCTTCGCATTATAAAATCAAATATTTAACGAGCTTTATTTCTTAATATTTCTTAATAAAATTTTAAAAAAATAGCCACTATATTGTGGTTTTTCTTGTTTAAGCCATAACAAATGGATAAAAAAATCTATATTTATGGCATCCATTTCAAATATAAATCCCTATTTTTTTTGATAGAAATTTAATGACTTAAAATATGCCAATATTCTTTTTTATTTTATAATTATCTAGAAATACAAAGGAGAGAAAATGAAAAGTTTATTATCACTGCTAATACTTAGCACAAGCCTGTATGCGGCGGAGATTCACTGGGGTTACAACAAAGAAATAGGACCAGATAGATGGGCTAATATTAGTTCAGCATTTGCAAGCTGCAAAACTGGTTACAATCAATCACCAATCAATATTGTTGCTGCAAAAAACACACATTTGGAGAAAATAACATTCGATTATCCAACAACTCAGGGAACCTTATTGAACAATGGGCACACTATTCAGTTCTCGCCCATGAATAAACAGTTTTTATACAATGAAAAAGAAAGCTATCAATTAATACAATTTCACTTTCATTCCCCAAGCGAAAATTTAATCGATGGTCAATCATATCCATTAGAAGCCCATTTTGTTCACGAAGATACCAATGGTCAAATCTTGGTTTTGGCCGTTCTCTATCAAGAAGGTAAGGAAAATAAAACTTTAAAAAAGCTGTGGGATAAGCTACCAAATCTGGCGACAACAAGTCACGAAATGAATCATTTTAATATACGAAATTTAATACCCGAACATTTCGAGTATTATCGCTTCAGTGGATCATTAACAACACCGCCATGTACAGAAGGGATTACTTGGATAGTTACAGACCAGCATCCAACACTGTCTAAAGAACAAATCGCTCAGTTTTATCAACTAATGGGCGGACCAACTAACCGCCCTATTCAGCCCATTCATGGGAGAATCATTAATCACACATAAAAAAACTAAGATGGTTCATTGAATGTTAGATGGTATTTTGATTAAAGGAATATATCATCGATCAATCACATATTCCTATTTTTTTGAATGCTTTTAATTTAATCACAAGAGGATTAAACCAATATTTATGCTGCAACTTCATCCAGTACTTCTTGAGGTGCTTCTTTGCCATGGGTAGGATAGCCCTGATGCTTCCAACCTTTTAAGCCCCCGTTTAATTCTTTCACTTGAAAACCCAATGTTAATAGCTTCATGGCTGTTTTGATTGATGCATTACAACCAATACCATAACCATAACAAATATAAGTTTTATTATTATCAAGATTCTCTATTGATCTTAAATTAACATTATTGTGGCATAAACTAATGGCACCAGGAATGTGCTCGATTTCATAAGCATCTAATGAGCGACCATCGATAATAGCAATTGCGTCATTGTTTTCTAAATAAGCGTTTAATTCCCATGAGTCAATTTCGTAAGCTAATTTTTGTTGATAATAATCTAATTGTTCAGTATTCATTTTTTATTCTTTGGTATATTTTCAGATTTTAATAAAGATATTGCACAAGTAATTTGGTGATATATGATTGATAGATAAAAG
>JASLFS010000009.1 GCA_030150505.1 Vitreoscilla sp.
CCACTCACATCAATTCCTTGAATCAAAGCCCCGACTGTTATCCCTTGCGTAAAAGTAGCAACAATTGAGCCGACAATAAAAGCCTTATCCCAAAATCCACGATGACCGGGTGATGACTTGAAACGAAACTCAAATGCCACGCCACGAAAGATTAAAGCAACCAGCATCAATACCAATGGAATGGTTAACGCTTCTAACACAATCGCGTATGCCATAGGGAAAGCACCAAATAACGCAGCTCCTCCCAATACCAGCCAAGTTTCATTGCCATCCCAGACAGGTGCCACCGTATTAACCATAATGTCACGTTCTGTTTTATTTTGAGTTAGCGGCATTAAAATACCAATACCCAAATCAAAGCCATCCATCACCACATACATTAAAGTAGCGAATACAATAATGGCAAACCATAATAAGGTTAAATCAATTCCCATTTTTATTCCTCGCCTTCATTTGCAGTCACATCTTGATTAATAGCGGATAAGGGTCTAGAAGCATGAGCAGCCTTATCTACTTCCACTGATGTTAATAAAGCATTATCAGGTCCTTTTTTAATCAAACGCATCATATAGTAATAACCAAAGCCAAATACAGATGAATACACCACAAAAAACACGGCCAAACTCACACTCATAAACAACGTTGAATGGTTTGAAATGGCTTCACTCGTACGCTGCAATCCATAAATAACCCATGGTTGTCGCCCGATTTCGGTTGTAAACCAACCAGCTAAAATAGCAATCAAACCAGCAGGTCCCATCATTAACACAAAACGAAGAAAATATTTATTTTGGTATAAACGACCTTTTTTATGTAATACCGCACCAGTGATGCCTAGGATAATCATCAACCCGCCTAAAGCCACCATGATTCGGAACGACCAAAATATAATCGTTGAATTAGGACGATTCTCTTTCGGAAACTCTTTTAAAGCTGGCACTTGTTTATCAAAACTATGTGTCAAAATAAGGCTGCCTAACTTAGGAATTTCAAGGGCATATTTGGTTTTCTCTTCCTGCATATCTGGCCAACCGAATAAGATTAATGGCGTTGCCTCATCCCCAACATTCTCCCAATGACCTTCAATGGCAGCAATTTTTGCAGGCTGATGCTTCAATGTATTTAAACCATGAGCATCTCCAACCAAAGCTTGAATGGGCGCAGTGATTAAGGTCATGTAAATACCCATCGTGAGCATTTTCTTAACAGCAAGAGATTCACTACCTTTTAATAAATGCCATGCAGCAGATGCAGAAACAAATAACGCACTCGATAAAAAAGCAGCGATGGTCATGTGAAATAAACGGTATGGAAAAGATGGGTTAAAAACCACTTTTAGCCAATCAACTGGCACCACAATGCCATTTTCAATCACAAAGCCTTGTGGCGTTTGCATCCAACTATTTGAAGACAAAATCCAAAATGTTGAAATTAACGTCCCCAAAGCCACCATACAAGTGGCAAAAAAATGCAATCTAGGACCTACTTTATTCCAACCAAACAACATCACACCTAAAAAACCAGCCTCCAAGAAAAAAGCCGTTAATACTTCGTAAGTTAATAATGGTCCAGTTATGCTGCCTGCAAACTCAGAAAAACCACTCCAATTGGTTCCAAACTGATAAGCCATTACCAATCCAGAAACAACACCCATGCCAAAATTAACAGCAAAAATTTTTGACCAAAATAAATAAAGAGATTTATAAAGTGAATCGTGAGTTTTAAGATACAAGCCTTCTAAAACAGCTAAGTAGCTTGCCAATCCAATGGTAATCGCGGGGAAAATAATATGAAATGAAACTGTAAAAGCAAATTGTATTCGTGCTAAAACGGATGCATCAAGTGAAAACATGCATATTCCTCTTTAATATAAGAGTTACTTAAAAAACTACTTAATTTTGATTTAAATCAAAATTTATCAATATTATTAAGCACCATCCCCATCCCCTCAATGCGACATATTGTCGCACGGTTGATAAGATTCATTTTTTAATCCAAATTGATGGCTTAACAAAAATAAAATCAGACATAAAACACAAAAGTAAGTTTAATAATGATGAAGCAGGCTTTACTCAAAGCCATGACAATACTTGATTTGAATACCAAAAAAGACTCATATCCAACAAAGACTCAATGCTTAGAAACAAAAGTGTTAATTTAACTTCTATATATGACAATATATTTACATCATACACCTCTTAAATTATTCATTTAAAATGAATTTAATTCATGAAAATAAAAAATAATCCACTGAATTAAATATCATTTATAGCTACTAATAAAAAAATAGCTATGCTAATCTAACCGCTTATTTTTTTAAATACTAACAATAATTTACCAAGCAAAGCAGTCAAAAGTATTGGTTTCCAAGAATATAACTAAAAAGGGATTGATATGAGATTTCAACATAAAATAGTAGCCTTGCTACTCTCGGGAATCATCAGCCAACTGGCCATGGCACAAAGTTGCGAACCAAGAGATATAAAGCCTCAAGACGTACAAAAGGGTCTGCAAGCTTCATCAAGTCTAGAAAAAGAATTAAATAAAACAGATGCTAAAGTTATTGTTATTGCCCGCGAAGGTCAAGACTTAGGAAAATATGACATTAAATTCTCCCATGCAGCTTTCGCTGTCCGATCACCAGGTCAGTCGCAATGGATGGTTTATCATGAATTAAATAGCTGCCCAAAAGATAAATCTACGTTATATAAAGAAGGTTTGGGATTATTTTTCTTAGATGATCCAAGTTCATACCATGCTGCAATGGTCGTTCCAAGTAAGGAAATTCAAGAAAAGCTATATCATATTCTAACTTCTCCTAACTTACCCATGCACCAAGATAGATATAGCTTGGTTGCGTATCCATTTTCTTCTCAACGCCAAAATAGCAATGGCTGGCCATTAGAAGTATTTACCGTTGCTGCGGCAGAGTACCCTATTTATAACAGAGATGATGCTCAAGCATGGTTGCAAAAACAAAACTATCAACCTGGAACAATTCGTGTCAGTGGTGTAAAACAACTATTTGCTACTTTGTTTGTTCCCAATGCAACCATACGAGATCATCCAAATGAAGATGCATCCTCAGGCAATTTAAAATTTAACAGTGGCGATTCTGTCCTCACATTTATTAGTCGTTATCGTGACCCATCTTTCCAATGCCCTAGCGCAGAATTGGTTAGCGGTGTCTGTATAATAAAAAAACTATAAATAATAACTACAAACAATTTCAATTAGAATTAATCAAGGAGTTTATATGAAGCTAAATAAATTATTGGTCGTACTCATGGTTGGCATCTCAAGCATGCATGTATCTGCTCAGCCATTTTCTTTTAATCCAACACCATCGCAAACCATTGCTTCTTCTACTGTCATGGGCAGTGCTGTGATTCTTGCACCCATTTGGTTACCTTCAGTTACCGTTTCTGATAAGCTAAATAGGTCAGCTCTCGAGCGCGAAGAAGATTTAAGACAAAAACACAAAGATGCAATCGAAATTAAAGTACAAAACAAAAAAGGCCAAACTGAAACTTTATTTTTGCCAAAAGAAACCTACACTCAGGTCAATATTAAAGACGGCGATCGCATTGATTTAGAAACAGATGATAACGGTGTTTTGTTATTAAAAGATGGTAAACCAACCTACTATTTCATTTTGGAAGAAAAAGCTGAAATTCTGATTCATCAGCAACCACTATCATCTAATTCACGGTAATAAAAAACAATATTCCTAAAAGAAAGAGCCTAAACAAATAGACTCTTTCTTTGTACAATAAAAACCCCAATAAATTTTATTGGGGTTTTTGCATGACATTCAACCAAATTTAATCAGTATAACGCTTCCAATCTTCTTGAGAAAAACCCCATTGTTTCTGCAATGCAAAACCATACGGTCTGGCTGTTTTTTCCAATATTTTCCACAGATACTCAGCAAAACTGCGTCTAAAAATCAGCGCATAATCGCCATTATCAATCTTACAAATTAAAAACGGTGTTTTCTTGCCAATGGTCTGCACACATTCTTCATTTTTAAGATTTAATATCGGATAAGGCGATAAATGTCTTAAAACAGTACTTGCCTCTTGACCATGAATCCGCATCATCATGAAGCCACCACTATTATCAACCACTTGAGCATGAACACCTTTTAAAGCCTGTTGTAATTTTTCTAGCAAATCACTTTTCGTCTGATAATGGCAAACCAACATCCATTCATCTGGCGATTGCCATAAAATAGCCGCTCTCTGTGCATAGGTTGTGGCTTTAGGTTCTGTTGGCAATTCGCAATTTAACACTTCACTAATGGCATTGGTAAAATCGCTGTCATCTATATTGCCACGCAAATTAATAAAACCCAAAGCGCCGCCGCTACTGTAATTTAAAGCCCCAATTTTCGCTTGATCAGCCAAGTTTTTCCACTGATAGTGTAACGGTGTTTGCCATTTTTCAATTAAAGAAAGATTATTAAGCATGCTGACGCTCCCCTTTTTCATCAACAAAAACAGCACTTTGAGCTACTGTAAATGGGATAATATTTCCATTTGAATACGCATACAATGTTTGTCCTATTAACTCTCGGCCATTTTCAACAACTGCCATGGCAATAGAACGTCCTAAAAATGCACTGTGATAACTTGATGTAACATGCCCCATCAATCCAACTTTGGCATCATGACTACCTGATCTTGGCACGGTAATCTGATTCGAAGCAATAATTTGGGCACCCTCTGGAATAACTGCATTGGCATCATGCGGCAGTAATCCAACCAAATGCTTTCTATCGCTTCTGGCCGTATCGCTTCTCGATAAAGAACGGCGGCCTAGGAAGGAGAATGGTTTTTTCATGCCAACAGCCCAGCTCATGCCCAAATCAATTGGCGTAGCAGAACCATCGGTATCTTGCCCAACAATGATAAAGCCTTTTTCCGCACGCAATACGTGCATGGTTTCTGTGCCGTAAGGCGTGATATTGAACTCTGCACCTGCTTTCATCACTTGTTCCCAAACATAGTGACCAAAACCCGCTTCCACATTAATCTCATAAGCTAACTCACCCGAGAAACTCACGCGGAATACTCGTGCAGGAACACCAGCTACGCTACCACTGCGCCAATCCATGAATGCAAAATTTTCTGCTGACAAATCAATATCATCACAAATTTTAGTAAGAACTGCTCGTGCTTTTGGTCCAACAACGGCAATGGTTCCCCAATGGTCAGTTACTGAAGTCATCCACACTTTCAATTCTGGCCATTCTGTTTGGTGCCAACGCTCAAGCCAGCTTAATACATTCGCAGCTCCGCCTGTTGTAGTGGTCATATAAAACTGTTCATCATTAATACAAGCAGTCACACCATCATCAATAACCATGCCATTTTCATCTAGCATCAAACCATATCGGCATTTACCCGGCTCAAGTTTTGTCCACGCATTGCTGTAAATTCGATTTAAGAATTCACGAGCATCTGGGCCATCAATTTGAATCTTACCCAATGTAGAAGCATCCATGATGCCAACCGAATGGCGTGCAGCTAGGCATTCACGGTTAACCGCTGCGAGCATGTTTTCACCTGCTTTTGGGAAATACCAAGGACGCAACCATTGGCCAACTTCTTCATACAATGCACCTCGTGCTTCATGGCATTCATGCATTGCCGTAATGCGCTCTGGGTCAAATGTATTATCTGAATCTAAACCAGCCAATACACCTAAGCTCACTGGCGTGTAAGCAGGTCGATAAGTCGTTGTGCTAACTTGCTCAATAGGCACTTGCATGGCTTCAGCTGTTAAAATAAAGCTATTAACACTTGATAATTTACCTTGATCAGTACCAAAACCAAAGGCTGTATAGCGCTTTACGTGTTCAATATGGCGATAGTTTTCTTGAATCGTAATTTTAATATCTTCTGCTGTAACATCATTTTGGTAGTCAACAAATGCTTTTTCACCTTTACCGGCAGGCATGCCATCAGGCAAGCGCACAACCAATTCCATTGACTGGTGTTTCTCTTCAGCAATTTTAGGTAAAACAGTCGTATTTTGATTTCCCAAATCAGCAAAAAAGGCATTCATCATTTTTTCTGTTTGTTTTACGGCTTCAACCCACGTTTTTGTTCCTGTTACAGCACCAACACAGCAAACAGTCGCTTTGCAAGCTGAGTAATCATCAGGCACGACGAATGCCATTTTATTGTCATCCCAAATAGGTCGACTGGTATCGTGGCAATATAAATGCACGGTAGGCGATAAACCGCCACTGCTTAAAACAATGTCACAAGAAACTTCATTTTGTTTATGGCTAATTAAATCAATTAATGTTACACCACTGACTTTCTTGCGCCCTTTCACCGATGCAATGCCTGTTTTAGCATGAACCGTAACATTTTTAGGTAAATAATCAGGTACTTTACTAACCTTGCGCGCATCTGCAACCACAACCACAGCGCCAGCTTCACTCAAGTCACGAGCGGCTAAATAAATTTCATCGTTATTGCCACAAATAACAATTTTGCTACCCAATAAAACGCCATAACGATTCAAATACGTTTGTGCTGCTGAAACAGTAAATACACCTGGTAAATCATTATTACCAAAAACCAATGGGCGCTCAATGGCACCACTTGCTAACACAACTTTTTCAGCACGAATGCGGTGTAAGCGTTGGCGTGGCTTAGATGCATCTCTTCTGGCAATTGGCAAATGATCTTGCAATAATTCAACAGCTTGAATTAAATTATGATCATGCAAAGCAAAAGCAGTGGTTCTGGTTAATACGGTAACATTGTCATATTGTGCCAATTCTTGGCGAATTTTCTCAACATACTGATATCCATACAATCCATCAAACTGACTTTTCGCATCAGATAACAACCAACCACCTAATTGATTTTGCTCATCAACCAACAATACTGATAAATTGGCTTTAGCCGAACTTAATGCCGCTTGCAATCCTGACAATCCACCACCAACAACCAAAACATCAACATGATGATGTAAATGGTCATACCATTCTTCATCTGCCACTTCCGGTGCATCACCAAAACCAGCAAATTGACGAATAACTTCTTCATACTTTGGCCACATTTTCTTCGGCCACATAAATGTTTTGCTATAAAAGCCTGGTGGCATCATTCCTTTGCCCACCGTACCAATAACATTTTTAACGTCAAAATCTAAACTTGGCCATCCTGAAGTGCGTTTTGCTGTTAAACCAGCATAAATTTCAGCTTGCGTTGCCTTCACGTTAGGCGTGGTATAACCACCTTGTTCCATTTGCACCAAAGCATTTGGCTCTTCCGCGCCCGCACTCATAATGCCACGTAGCCGACCATATTTATAACTACGTGCCAACCCTTTTACGCCATTTGCCAATAGCGCAGATGCTAAAGTATCGCCCTCTAGCCCCGTATATGTTTTACCATCAAATTCAAATTGAATAGACTGCTTGGCATTCACTTGCGCAGAGGCATTTAAAATTCGCTTAGCACTCATACGGCCTCCCCTAATTTCTTGGTTTGTTTATTATTTTGTTGTTCTACAAAAACCGATTTTCCCTCTGTTAATGTATATGTTCCCTTTATTTCATTACTGACATTATTTCTATTTGCCACAATGACTTTTCTACAACCGGCAACATGCTCCCACTGTTCCCAAATCAAGCCTTTATAATTACTGCGCATAAATACATAATCACCCCACTCCTCATCAGAAGCGACTTCTGGGTCTTCAGGTCTTGCAATATAAGCTTCACCAGCATAACGAAACTCTTGTTCGTCACGTTTTTCTTTGCAATAAGGACAATATAAAGTCAGCATTTTTTTCTCCTAGTGTGCTACACCGGCTGCGCCGTGCTCATCAATTAAGCGACCTGTACTAAAGCGCTCTAATGTAAATGACTTATTCAATGGATGCGGATTATCATTCGCAATCGTATAGGCAAAGACATTGCCAGAACCAGGAGTGGCTTTGAAACCGCCTGTTCCCCAACCGCAATTAAAATAAAGTCCTTTAATAGGTGTTTTACTAATAATTGGGCTGGCATCTGGCGTTGTATCGACAATACCGCCCCATTGACGATTCATTCGTACACGAGAAAATTGTGGGAATAATTCTTTAATTGCGGCAGCTGTATGCTCAATCACATGTGGGCTACCACGCTGACCATAACCCAAATGGCTATCAATACCGGCACCAATCACCAGTTCACCTTTATCAGATTGGCTTAAATAACCATGAACGGCATTTGACATTACCACCGTGTCCAAGACCTTCTGCATCGATTCCGATACAAACGCTTGTAAAGGGTGACTTTCAATCGGAAAACGCAAACCCGCCATATTCGCCAATACAGAAGTATGCCCTGCGGCAACAACGCCGACTTGGTTGGCTTTGACATAACCATGGGTGGTCTCCAAACCATGGATTCTCCCTTCTGATATATCCATACCAATAACTTCACAGTTTTCGATTAAATCCACACCCAAATGACTTGCAGCACGAGCAAAGCCACGGGCTACAGCATCATGATGCGCAATCCCGCCACGCGGCTGCCAGCTTGCGCCTAACACTGGATAACGCGAACGTTTAGAACAATCTAAAATAGGAATTTTGTCTTGTACTTCTTGTGCATTTAACACAAAAGCGTCGATGCCCAATAAATTATTAGCATTAACACGACGCTCAATATCACGCATATCTTGTAAGCTATGCCCCAGATTAAATACACCACGTTGGCTAAAGAATGTATTGAAATTCAAGTCTTCAGATAAACCTTCCCAAAGCTTTAATGAATGTTCAAATAGATTAGCTGCATCTTCCCATAAGTAGTTTGAACGCACTAACGTGGTATTTCGTGCGGTATTACCACCCCCTAAATAGCCTTTTTCTAGTACGGCAATTCTGCCAACATTGTGTTCTTTAGCTAAGTAATAAGCTGTCGCTAAACCATGACCACCACCACCAATAATAATGACATCATATTGGCTTTGTAATGTCGCCATTCTTCTGGCTTGTGGCCAGTTTTGATTACCTGAAAAACTATTTTTTAATAAAGACTTCCATGAATACCGGTCTTTTTTATCGAACATATCTTCACTCATAACAATTCTCCTCATTCGCATTGCTGCTAGACTTGTTATGCCATTATTGGTTTTTTTCCATAAAGAAACCGTCATGCAAAGACAAAAACTATTCAAGAAGCGACATTGCGACTTTATTCTGCCTAAGTCGCATCTAAGGCATTAGATGTCGTTTTAAATATGTTTTCAAATGTTCAAACTGCCATGATTCATCTTATATTTAAGAAAACCAACATCATTTTCAGCTCAAATATGAGGATATTGATATGAAGAAACAACGATATGTACTTAACTTTTCAGCGAAAAGCCAACGAAGCCAAGTTAGTGAATTAACAACCATTTTAGAAAAACATGGCGCATATATTGAGCAATTTTCTGTATTTGATGATGAACAATGCCAACATTTTTATGTTCGTTGTGTTTTTAACATCCAAGAACAAAAACTGGTTTATTTACAAGATGATTATCATGCGTTTATTCAAAAACAAAATGCTGAAGGGAATATTTGGGACTTATCTCAACCCGTCAAAGTGCTGATTTTGGTTTCAAAAACAGATCATTGCCTGCATACATTAATTGGGGCTAATAAATTAGGTGGCTTGAATATGGAGATTGTTGGCATTGCTTCTAATCACAATGATTTAAAGCAAATTGCTGACCATCATGATATTCCTTATTACCATTTACCAGTTAATAACGACAACCGCTCACAACAAGAGCAGCAAATTATTGATTTAAAAAATCAATTAGAAGCAGAATTTGTGGTTTTAGCAAGATATATGCAAGTGTTAAGTGAATCAACTTGCCGCATCTTAAAAAGCCAAGCCATCAATATTCATCACTCTTTCTTACCTGGTTTTCGCGGCGCTCGCCCTTATGAACAAGCACATGAGCGTGGTGTGAAGTTGATTGGCGCTACGGCTCATTTTGTTACTTCAGATTTGGATGAAGGTCCGATTATTGAACAAGGTGTTGAACGTGTTGATCATGCGTTTACACCACAAGATTTATTGAGAACTGGGCGCCACAGTGAAAGCATTGTTTTAGAGCGTGCTTTGCAATATGTATTAGAACGCCGTGTTTTTATTAAAGCAGATAAAACTGTTGTACTACGTTAAAAAAAATAACCTACAAAGGAGTTTGAAATGTTTTCTCATCAAGTAACCATCGCCAATTTTGATGCAGAACTTGCTGCGTCTATTGCTGATGAAGTTCAACGCCAACAAGATCATGTTGAATTAATTGCATCGGAAAATTATGTTAGCCCTGCTGTTATGGAGGCTCAGGGTTCACAATTAACCAATAAATACGCTGAGGGTTATCCTAATAAACGCTATTACGGTGGTTGTGAATTCGTCGATACTGTTGAGCAATTGGCCATTGATCGGGTGAAACAATTATTTGGCGCCAAATTTGCCAATGTACAAGCCCATTCTGGCTCACAAGCAAACCAAGCTGTTTACACGTCGGTATTGCAGCCTGGCGATACCATTTTGGGCATGAATTTAGCCCATGGCGGACATTTAACACATGGCGCATCGGTTAACATTTCAGGAAAGTTATATAACGTTGTTTCTTATGGTTTAGCGGTAAATGAAGCAATTGACTATAATGAAGTTGAACGATTGGTTTTGGAAAACAGACCAGAAATGATTATTGCTGGTGCAAGTGCTTATTCATTAGAAATTGATTTCAAACGCTTCCGTGAAATTGCTGATAAGGTAGGCGCTTATTTGTTTGTGGATATGGCGCATTATGCTGGGTTAATTGCTGCTGGAGAATATCCTAATCCGATGCCTCACGCTCATTTTGTAACGTCAACAACACACAAAACATTACGAGGCCCTCGTGGTGGAATTGTTTTGACCAATGATGAAGAATTGGCTAAAAAAATTAATTCGGCTATTTTCCCATCTTTGCAAGGCGGTCCTTTAATGCATGTTATTGCTGCCAAAGCAATTGCTTTTAAAGAAGCTCTTTCTCCTGATTGGAAAGCTTACGCACAGCAAGTTAAGAAAAATGCAGTTGCATTGGCTGAAGTTTTAACTGAACGAGGTTTACGCATTGTGTCGGGCAAAACTGAAAGCCATGTTTTCCTTGTGGATTTACGCAGTAAAAATATTACTGGAAAAGAAGCTGAATATGCTTTAGGAAACGCCAATATTACTGTTAATAAAAATGCCATTCCCAATGATCCTGAAAAGCCGTTTATTACTTCGGGTATTCGTTTAGGCACGCCAGCGATTACAACACGGGGATTTAATGAAGATGATACTCGGGCTTTAGGACATCTCATTGCGGATGTTCTGGAAAATCCAAATGATGAAAATCATCTGAATATGATTAAAGAGAAAATCAAACAGCTTTGTGATAACCATCCCGTTTATGGTGAATAAGCAAAAAATCCCCATACAATATATGGGGATTTTTCTATTAATGTCGCATTAAGACATTTATATGTGGTATTTGGGCGGTTTGAGTTGCATGTAATTTCCTATACTGATTTGGACATTCAAATATAGCTATTTGAAATGTTTCATTATCATAAAATTATGAGGAGTTACACATGAGTAAAACGTTTATTAATCAATCTGCTGGTATCCATTTAATTAAAGCTGGCAGCTATTCAATGAATGAGCTAAGTGCGATTCGCAATACGCCAGAGTTAAAAGGTCAAATTCTTGATATTCCATTGGCTGATTCTAAAGAGGCTCCCTTAACGTTAGGTTATTTTGCCTTACAACCATCAGTTAGCTATGAAGCATTCTTTGATTTCATTGAAGTGAAAATTGTCACCAAAGGCACAATGGTTGTGCGTGATAAAGACAATAACAAATATGTGGCTGAAGTTGGCGATGTATTGGTTTTCATGCCTGATACACCTGTTATTTTTGACGGCGAAAGCAATGGCGAAGCTGTTTACTTTAAAAATACACCAGCAGTACCAGCTTATCTAGAGCAGTAATAAAGTAATATTGTATTGAATTAAACCAGCCCTCATGGTGTCCACTTGAGGGCTTTATTGTTGGTATTTTATCTTGATGAACAACAAAGCTGTTACTAGTTTTTTACCGTGCTACCCATTTCAAAGTTAACTCAGTTTTAATCCTTTCAACACAGCATGCCAATCCTCAAGCTAGCTTCTCATTTAATCCTCTGGCAATCTACTTTAACCCTACATTAAATGGCTGTTTGTCTGCTTGCTGGCTAATATCTTTCATCTAACTAAATTACACACCAGCACACAATAAGCTTATCTGATAAATTCATTAAAACACTTCTCAATAATCAAGGCTCAAACTCACATGTCATCTATTTTAAACATAAAAAAGCACCCAATATCAATTAAGCACTGGGTGTATAAACATAAAACAACAAGGAAAATTAATGTAATTTTTTAATATTGAATAAGGCGATTAGAGCAATCGTCGCAATAACCATTAGATACCAAGCTGGAGCAAGGTGTGAATTTGTTTGTTGAATCAGCCAAGTTGCAATCAAAGGAGCCGTACCACCCACTATAGATTGTGCTGTATTAAATGTGAATGCAAAACCAGAGTAACGAACATCAATCGGGAATAACTCACTTAATAATGCAGGCAAGTTACCATCATTCATTGCTAACATAAAACCAAAGGCAATTTGAATGGCAACGATTGACCAGAACATGGCTCCCTGAAAGGCCATAAATAAAGGCACTGTACCCAATATGAAAACAATTGATGCCAATATTAAAATGCGCTTACGACCAACTTTGTCAGAAATTTTACCAATGAAGAAAATAAAACCAATGTAAGTTAATAAAGACAGCGTCGTTGAAATAAAAGACTCAACCTTGCTCATGCCCATTTCAGACGATAAATATGTCGGCATATAACTTAAAATCAAATAGAAACCTGCTGCATTTAAACAAGAAACAGCAAACGCAATGGTCATGGCTTTACGGTGATTACGGAACAACTCAACAATTGGCGTATTTTTTTCAGCATGTGAGTCTTGGAATTTCGCAAAATCAGGAGTTTCTTCCAAACGTAAGCGAATATAACGACCAATCAAACCCAAAGGAGCAGCCAATAAAAACGGTATTCTCCATCCCCAGCTATGCAAAGCTTCCGTTGTCATCATGGCATACATACCCGCCACCATCAAAGAACCTAGAAACAAACCACAAGCCGTACTTGCTGGAACCAAGCTGGTATAAAAACCTCGCTTATTTGCTGGCGCATATTCAACCAAGAATGTTGCTGCACCTGCATATTCACCCGAAGCAGAAAAACCTTGAATCATCCTTAAAATTAACAAACCAACTGGCGCCAAATAACCAATAGTTTGATAACTCGGTAATAAAGCAATTAAACACGTTGATAATGTCATGATTAAAATTGACCATGATAAAGCAGGTCTTCTACCAAACTTATCACCAATATACCCCCAAAAAATACCACCAATCGGGCGCACAACAAATGACAAAGCAAAGACAGCGTATGCAGACATTAACCCAACTGCAGGATCACCAGCAGGGAAAAACACCACCGCAATGACAGCAGCAAGATAACCATATGCTGCATAATCGAACCACTCTACGAAATTACCAATGAAACAAGCTAAAGCTGCTTTTTTTAATTTTTGTTGACGAATAGCAGCATTATTATGACCAACATCTATATTGGCCTTTGTAGACAACTCCATAACGTTTCTCCTTTGCAAACCATGCCTACCTAATATCTAAGTAGGCATGGAAATGCCCGTTAACGGCAAATAATATTGTGTTCTGGACCGTATGGGAATTTAGTAATATTTTCTGCACCATCCTCTGTAACAACTAAGATATCGTGTTCACGGTATCCACCTGCACCAGGCATGCCTTCTGGCAACATCAACATTGGCTCAATAGAAACCACCATGCCAGGTTCTAAAACTGTTTCAATATCCTCTCTAAATTCTAGACCCGCTTCACGTCCATAATAATGCGACAACACACCAAATGAATGACCATAACCAAACGTGCGGTATTGTAATAAATCGTATTCTTCATAAATCTTATTCAACTCGTGCGCAATATCACAGCAACGAACACCAGGTTTCACCATTGCCAAACCAGCTTCATGTACCTTCACATTCACTTCCCATAAACGCAAAGAAGCTTCATCACAATGATCAAAGAACATCGTTCTTTCTAGTGCAGTGTAATAGCCAGAAATCATCGAGAAACAATTTAAACTTAAAATATCACCCTTTTGAACTTGTCTACTGGTTACAGGATTATGAGCACCATCGGTATTAATACCAGACTGGAACCATGTCCACGTATCCATTAACTCACTATCAGGGAAACGTTTGGCAATCTCACGAATCATCGCTTGCGTTGATTGCAAAGCCACTTCATATTCAGGAATGCCTTCAACAACCGCATCTCTCAACGCAAAACCACCCACATCACACACATTCGCGCCATGACGGATAAAATCAATCTCCTCTTTTGATTTCACCATACGCAAACGCATACAAGCAGCACCAACATCCACAAACTCAACATTTGGCATAGCTGCTTTTAGTTTTTCCAAACGCTCTAATGGCAAGTGATCAAATTCTATGCCAACTCGACCTTTTTTAGGTAATTCTTTTGCGCAAGCTTTGAAATAATTATCACGCTGCCAATCTGTATAAACCACATTGTAATCACCAACCGTACGACGCCATGGTTGGCCACCATCAATATTGGCAGAAATAGAAACCACTTTGTCATGCGTTACCACTAACCCATAAAAGCGACCAAATGAGCAATATAAAAAATCAGAATAATAATTAATATTGTGCATTGATGAAAATAAAACACCATCTAACTGCAACTCACTCATGGTTTTGCGCAATAAACTTTGGCGACGCTCATATTCAGCCACGCTAAACGTTGACTTTACTTTCTGTCCATTCTCGATGGTCAATAAGCTAGGCATTTCAAAAGTTGTCATGATAAGTTTCTCCATATAATTTTCAATATAATTGTTGATTGACAATGAATACGACTGCACGCATTATCTGAACTCATAATAAGAAGCCTAGCTCACGACAAATATGCTTAATGCGACAGTTTCATGTCCTAATTAGCAAACACAATAAAAAAAGAGAAATAGAAAATTTAGAGGAGAGAAGAATGTCGACAGATTGCCTTCAGAAACACCATATTGGGTTTATTGTGCCTGACGGCTTTAGCATGATTGCTTTTTCAAATGCAATTGAAGCTTTTCGAATGGCCAACTACGTTCGTCAACAAGAGCTTTACCATCTTTCAGTTGCAGGACTCGTCGGCTCACATAGCTTAGCCAGCAACAACATCGCCGTCATTCATACCGCACAAATGCATGAATTATTAACTTGTGATTTAGTATTCGTATGCGGTGGTTTTGACTTAAATCGATTAAACAACCACTCTTTACGCATGTGGCTGCAACGATTAGCTCAAAAAAACATACCCTTAGGTGGTATTTGCACAGGTGCATATGCCTTAGCCGATGCCGGTTTAATGAACAATTACCAAGCCAGCATTCATTGGGAAAATATGCTAACGGCAAAAGAGAAATTTAAATATGTACAATTTAATTTAAATATTTATACCATTGATAAAGATAGATATACCTGCTCCGGTGGTTCTGCACCACTTGATTTATGCATTAATATCATTCGCTTACATCACAATCGAAAACTATCAGAAGAAATTGCCGAACAATTTACACTTTCTGTTTTGCGCAAAGAAGATGAGCTACAGCACATTCCCCTTCCTGTACAAAATAATAATGGCTATAACTATGTCGTCGAAGCGCTGGTATTGATGGATTCCAACTTAGAAGATCCCCTGCCTATTCATGAATTAGCACAATTATTGAGTATTTCTGTTCGCCAACTAGAGCGATGGTTCAATGCTTACTTTTCAAAACCACCACAGCAATACTATACAGAGTTGCGGCTTCAACACGCAAAACGCCTTTTACAACAAACACATATGAGCATTATGGATGTTGCTCTTGCTTGTGGATTCTCAAATCCATCTAGCTTTAGCAAAGCCTATCGCCTGCAGTTTCAAAAAACGCCTAGGCAATCACGCCATCATTTTGCATTAATATAAGGTTAATCCATCAAAATCTAGATTCATTGGTAAATAGCCAATTCATTACGCTATTCTCTTCAATGGTCTAGATTTTGTTAACACATTATTAACCAATATTCTCCTTCAATTACAGCACAAACCCAACCCCGCTTATTTTGTATTATCGTTCATCCATTTCAACTGCAAGAATCCTTGTAGAACGAAAGCGCCATTATTTCAATCATTTTCAAAAATATCATGCTGTCAATATAAAATTCACATAAAAAACATCACATTTTATTACTTAGGCATAATTTATAAAGTCAAAATACAGCCAAAAAATAAGACCAAGCTATTGTTATAAAACTATTTTTTAAATTAAATAATCAAAAGTAATTTAAATAGCACTAGATATTATTTTCAACCGCCAAGCAGTGTCTTTATTATATTTTTAGTGCTTTAAAAATATACCAAGGACAACATTAATGCCTAGATTTTTCAAACAAACGTCCATCAGAACCAGCTTATTATTGGTTATCCTCGCTATCTTCACGATTGGTTTTATTATCAGTCAAAAATACCCGCACAAAATAAACAATCCCGCTCAATCACCAAACAAATCAGAAACCCCCATTCGAATTGCCTACCAAACTGGCATTGACCCTAGCAAACTAGCGCAAGCCAATGGCGAATATGAAGCAGCAATTGGTCAAAGTATTGCTTGGAAAAAGTTCGATGGTGGCGCAGATGTGTTGATGGCGCTGGCTGCTGGCGATGTCGACATAGGCAATCTTGGCTCCAGCCCATTTACCGCAGCCATCAGCCAAGGCTTGCCCATAGAAGTATTTTATATTGCCTCCATGATTGGCGCATCAGAAGCCTTGATTACCAAACCCAACATTCATACTTTGAATCAATTACAAGGTAAAAAAATTGCCACGCCATTTGCTTCAACCGCTCATTACAGCCTGCTATCGGCTTTAAAAAACTGGCAATTACCTGAGCAAAATGTCCAAATTATCAATTTACGAGCACCTGAGATTACCGCAGCTTGGCAACGTGGGGACATTGATGCCGCTTACGTCTGGGAACCCGTATTAAGCACTTTAAAAAAAGATGGTCATGTGTTTGTATCCAGCCAATCTATCAGTAATTTAGGCTCGCCAACCTATGATTTATGGGTTGTTAGAAAAGATTTTGCCAAACAACATCCCAATGTTTTGCGTCAATTTGTTCAAATTAGCAATCAGCAAATCAAGGCTTACCACCAAAATCCGAAAGCTTTTATGCGTTCAAACAGCAATATTAAAAAAATTGCCAGCTTAACGGGCTCAAATCCAAAAGATATTCCCATTTTGCTATCAGGTAACCGTTATTTGTCATTAGAAGAACAAAAACATCTTTTTCACAAACAATTGCCCCAAGATATTCAAAAAACCGCACAGTTTTTATATCAGCAAGGAAAAATACCCGCAGTTAAAGAATCTTATTCAAGCAATATCAATGGCGATTATTTAAGCAATGAAGGTCATTAATTCATGAGTAACTTACACATAGAATCAATCTCCTTAACTTATGAAAACACTACCAAATCAACGCTTAATGATATTTCCTTAACCATTCCAGATGATGGCATTACCGTTGTTATCGGCCCTTCTGGCTGCGGAAAAACTTCACTTTTAAATATATTGGCGGGTTTTATTCAGCCAACATCGGGTGCCATTACCAGAAATGGTCAGCCTATTTATAAAGCAGGAGCAGATAGAGCCGTGGTTTTTCAAGATGATGCGCTGATGCCTTGGCTAACTGTGGCTCAAAACATTGCTTTAGGATTGAAAATTCAAGGCTTACCTCAACAAAAACACGCAAGAATTGTTGAAGAAAAACTGGCTTTGGTTCATTTAACTCATGCCGAAAATCAACCAATCTGGTCTTTATCTGGCGGAATGAGGCAACGTGTTGGCATTGCTCGAGCTTTGGCTGTTAATTCTCCTTATTTACTCATGGATGAACCTTTTGCGGCTTTAGATGCTTTTGTTCGTGAACAAATGCAAACACTGGTTTTGGATTTATGGCAACGACAACAAGCAGCATTCTTTTTAATTACGCATGATATTGAAGAAGCATTAATTTTAGCCAGCCAATTGGTGTTAATGCATCCCTCTTCAGGCCAAATTCTGCAAATAACCAAACCGGAATTTAATCAACGCTGGCTCAGCGGCGAATCCATTCGTCAAATTAAATCCAACCGCTCTTTTATAGAACAACGTGAATATTTATTGGATTTAATTAGTAAACAGTAGGTATTTGGACAAAAAAGAATGGAATACTCACAAGGAAATAAACCATGTTTGCAAATCGATATGCATTGGCATTTGTCAGTTTATTGGCATTATTGCTCTTTTGGTGGCTAATTAGCTTTAATCAATGGTTAGATCCATTGTTTTTACCTAGCCCAAAACAGGTCGCTTGGCGATTACTGGACTTGGCTAACAATGGTTTTATGGGAGCCAATTTGTGGCAACACTTGGCTGCTAGTTTAGAGCGAATGTTATGGGCAATGCTCTTGGCCATTATTGTCGGTGTTTTATTGGGTAGCTGCATGGGGTTAAATCCATGGGTTCGTGGTTTATTCGATCCGATTATTGAATTATATCGCCCCATTCCGCCATTGGCTTATTTGCCTTTAATGGTTATTTGGTTTGGCATTGGGGAAACCACCAAAATTCTGCTCATTTTTTTGGCTATATTGGCTCCCATTATCATGGCAACAACGCAAGCCATGCTATTGACTACCAATAACCGCATTCGTGCCGCTCAATCTTTAGGTGCTACACGCAGCCAAATTATTCGTTATGTCATTTTTCCAGCAGCAATCCCCAATATTCTGATTGGTATTCGCATTGGTTTGGGGGTCGGTTGGTCAACTTTGGTTGCCAGTGAGCTGGTTGCTGCGCAGCGTGGATTGGGGTTCATGGTGCAATCTGCAGCCCAATTTTTGATGACGGATATCGTGATTGCGGGAATTATCATGATTGCCGTCATCGCCATTAGCATTGAGCTGCTTCTGCGCTGGCTACAAAAAACATGGTGCCCTTGGTATGAGCATTCATCTTAATTCATTGCATTAATATCTTTTCAAACAATTTATGATTATTTAAAGGAAATTATATGGATATTCTCGCCTTAACCCCTGCTATTGGTGCTGAAATCAAAGGTATCCAATTAAACCAATCAATATCCAACAGCATCTTTACTGAAATTAAAAATGCATTGCTGCGTTATCAAGTCATCTTTTTTCGTCAACAATTCATTGAGCCACATCATCAAAAAGAGCTAGCTGAAAAGTTTGGTCCCTTGCATATTCATCCTATTTTTCCATCTCATCCCGATATTAAGGAAATAATGGTATTAGATAGCCATCAACAAGATTTACGCGATAACGAGCTGTGGCACACAGATGTGACTTTTTTAGAAAAACCAGCAATGGGATGCATATTATCGGCCATACAAGTTCCCTGCTTTGGTGGTGATACGCTCTGGGCTAGCGGTACGGCTGCTTATGAGGATTTATCCGATGGCATGAAAATATTTTTGGAAGGCTTAACAGCCAGTCATGATATTAGCTTATCGTTTCCAGAAAGCCGCTTTGGGCAAGATGAGGTAACGAAAAAAAACTTACAGGCAGCCATTAATCAGCATCCGCCACAAAGCCATCCTGTGATACGGACGCATCCTGAAACGGGCGCTAAATCGTTATTCATTAGCGAAGGTTTTACCAAAAAAATTAATGAGCTAAGCACCAAAGAAAGTGATGCTATTTTAAAATTTTTATTTGCGCATTCAAGCCAACCAAAATACTTTTTACGTTGGCATTGGCAAAATGGAGATGTTGCCATCTGGGATAACCGTTGCACACAACATTTTGCCAATTTCGATTATGGTCATTTTCATCGAATTATGCAGCGTGCTACTGTCTTAGGCGATGTGCCTTATTAATCAATGGTTCATTTATTTCGTTACCAGTGAAATAAATGAACCATTTTGTAGAACCAATATAATGGATTGATTTTAAATTAAAATAATCTATTTTTTAGGCTGTATTTTTCCAATGCAAGGTATTGGTCTCGATCATAAAACTTCAAGAAATCGTAAGGTTTGTATTCACATGTTTTAAAATCAACCTTTTTACCACGAATCAACTGAATAGAAACCGTATCTTTTGGTGTAAACCAATCCGAATAATTCAATGTTTGTGGGCGACTGGTTTTTTCACCGTTTAATTTGCAATTCGCATTGGTATTTTGAACAGTATGTTTAACTGATGGATAATTCTTTTCAAGTTCGTTGAAGACAGAATCTGGGTGATTATTACTGTACATAACCACTAGCTTGCCTTTGAAAAAATACGCATATGCTCTAGTGAATGAATATTGGCTTTCACTGGATTTGTAATTTAACAAAGCATAAGTCGATGCTTGAGGACCATATTTATATTCTAATGGCGTTTTGGCTTGCCCTTCTGGACTCTTAGCGAGCTTAATAACACGGGTTTTGCCTTTTTCATCCAACATGCACATTACATTATCACACGACTCTATTTTTAAGCCTTTTTGTGCAACTATTTTTTGAAACTCAGATTCAGTTAGTTTATTAATTTGAAACTCACCAATACCATGCGGCTGATTAAGATTGGTGCTTGGGTATTTTGAAGTAGGCTGACTAACTGCAGCAACATCATCCATAACATCTAAAATGGTTGAACATCCTGTAGTCATGACAATGGTCAAACCCATTAAGAAAAGTGATTTTTTATTCATGCTCTGAATCTATCTATTATTTCAACGTCATGAATATGAACATTTTTTAAAAACAATGTCAAATTAACTTTTAAATTTAATGAATCTAAAAAACAAAATCCGCCATTGATTCAATGCCCTAATATTGATTACATTTATTAATTTAATTTAGCAAGCACATAACAAAACTTTAAAGACAAGCATGATATAAAGTTAATGAATTCTGTTTTTCATTGTTGTCTATTTTGTTCCCTTTGCAGTAAACATTAAACTTGATATTTTCATCGTAACGCACTAAGCACCTATCGGGTGCTTAGTTTTTTTGTTGTTATTCTAATCGCATTCTTCATAAAATTTTTAATCATATTTTATCTTTAAATGCCACCAAACAAAGCTTAATAGCTCGTTCTGACTTCATTATGGAAGTTTATTAATCTAATATATCAATATTTTTCATTTAAAAAATCAAACAAACTATTTATATTTGATATTTATTATGTTATTTTTATACAAAATATATAGTCATTAATGACAAGCAACACATACATCAAGCAGTAAAACAAATGGTTGTTAACTCTAACAGGTTAACAACCATTTGTTTTTGTGAAAATACAATCACATCATACTTAAAACACCACCAGATCCAGTGACTTTGTGCTTGAAAGCTGGGTTAACCGGTTTTCGTTGGTCTCGTGGTGAATAGCCGTGATAGCTACGATATGCTTTAGAAAAATGAGAAGATGTTGAGAAACCACAAGCAACAGTCACTTGCATAATCGACATACTTGTTTGAGACAATAAATCCTTAGCATGTTTCAGGCGCATCTGTAAATAATACTGGGCAGGCGTTGTACCATAATATCGCTTAAATAATCGCTCCAATTGCCTTAAAGACAAAGCAATTAACTCCGCAATCTCTTGCATGGTTAATACCTCATCTAAATTCGCCTGCATTAATGCCACCGCTGTTTCAACATATTGAAACCCTGGTCCTACGCTGTTGGGGTTATTTTTATATCGGATTGAATCGCCTTCACGAATTCTATCCATCACAAACTGCTCTGCAACAGAATTGGCCAACGTTTTACCGTAACGCAAACGAACCAATTGCAGCATCATGTCCATTGCTGAGTTCCCACCCGAACATGTTAAACGGTCTTTTTCCAATACATACAATTGATCGGTAAAATAAACCTTAGGAAAAACTTCTTTGGCTGCGGGTAAGCTTTCCCAATGAACCGCACATTCGTAACCATCCATCAATTTAGCCAACGCTAATGAAATTGAACCATTGCACAATCCTCCCAAGATAATATCTTGGGCAGCCAATTGCTGTAAGAGTGTTTTGATTGCTGGTGTTGTCGCGGCCTGAACATCCACACCAGCGCAAACAAAAACCATATCGCAATCAAAAAGCCCTTCATAATCCATGGTTGAACCCACGCTTAATCCATTGCTAGCTAAAGTATCCTTTTCTTGATAAACAGACCAAGCATATAGCTCTTGTTGGCTTAAGTAATTGGTCATTCTTAAGACATCAACAGCACTAGCAAACGTAACAAATGTAAAACCCTGCAATAAGATAAAACCTATTTTTTGTGTATTATGGTTTTTTATTATTTGATTAACCATTATTTCTCCTCATTATTACTGCATCACAATATAGATAAAATCTAACTTTTAACACCATAAAACCCCAAACAAATGCATGATTGGGGTTTTGTTTTAATAATACATTCGTCTATATTTCCCTAATCATCGAACCCAAACGACTTTTAAAACATAACAATTTAAGTACGTTTATGCAGAATAACCTTTCAGGGAGCCTGTTACCATTGATTAATTAACCTTAATCATATTAGCACTTGTTTTTGCAAACCATTTTCTCAAACTGTGCATCACAATGAAAATTAATAGCAAGAAACCAATATAACCATTAATGACATAAATCACATTAACCAACTTATCAAACGGCACCTTTAAACCAATGAAAATTCCGATGGTTGCCAATACAATGACTGCAACTCTAAACGCTGTTTTACTTTCGCCTGTAAAGCGCTTTGCTGCCTGCCATAACAAAGGAACCGCTGTGGTATAAATTCCCGCCAAAACAATCATAAAAAACACACTGGCGAAAATAGGATGAATGCTAATGGCCAATTTTAAAGATGGCACCATTGAGCCTGCTATCGTCTCCATATTCGCCATTAAGCCCAGAGCAATAATCAACAATGCCAAACTAAAACCAGTTGCACCCAAAATGGCACCTCTAGAAATTTCTTTCACTTGTTTTGCCGAACTTCCCATCAAGCTCATGAACCCAGCCAGCCACAACATGCAAAAACCAACATAAGACAAAGCAGCTAAAAACCAATGATTAGAAGCAGTCATGACATTTAATGTTGGTAAAACATCTTGAATACGCATTAATCCGCTTGGGTTTTTAACAATGGCTAGAATTCCCAAAACAATAGTAATCGCCACAATAATAGGACCAACTTTTCCCAAAATACTCACGATTTTAGTCAATCCACAAATAACAGTTAAAGCCACCAAAACACCCATAACAATCGCACCAAACCATGGCGATATATTGTACTGCTGCTCAACAGTCGCCCCTGCACCGCCAATCATGACAATAAACGACATATAAATGAATAAAATAGAAAAATAATCAAAGAATCGACCTAAAATTGGACCACATAAATACCGATAAATCTGACCACCATGTTCAAATTTTTGTTGGTGACCAATCAAAACCAATTCACGCCCAACATATAAAAACAAAACAAACACCACAAAAATCCCCATGATGCCAGCTAAACCATACGCACTAAAATACTGCACAACCTCTTGCCCTGTTGCAAATCCCGAGCCAATCAAAAAAGCAATAAATGTTCCCGCATAAGCCAAAACTCGAAAATAATTTATATTAGAGTGAGCCATTATTTTTCCTTTGTTATTAGAATATATGCACTGCTTTTTTCACTCTAAGGGAACCCGCCTCGGTCTATGGTCTTGGTTGCGACAATTTATGGTATAAATTCGACATAAAAATCATTATCTTATAAATAAAATTAGCTCACATCTTGGCATCAGCCTACCAACGCTTAGCTCGTTATTTATATTGATATTAATAAGATTACCAAAAGAAAAACCACCTTTATGCCGGTTAATAACAAACATCAAGGTGGTTTACAATTTCCAACTCATTCATTCTAATTTCGTCGCAGAATATCCTTAATTGCCTCCCATACAATTAACATCTTTCTTCAGTCACTGACTGCTCACTATCATTTAATACAGAAAATCCCTTTTCTGAAAATCACAATCAAATGCATGCATTCACACAAAACTATTACTGCAAATTAAAAAAAATTTATACAACAAAGTTGGTAATGTTTATAATTAAATCATTTCAGAACATAGGCATTTTTAACATATGGGCAGCAGTTCTCTTTTACAGGTATTTACAGTGGTATTTTCATTGTCTATTGCCACCACCTTATTTAATAAACGAGTATTAGGATTGCCTGCTGCGATAGGAGTGCCTATTGTCTCTGCAATTTTTGTTTTCTTATTACAATGGGCCGTTGGCTTATTTGGTCAGAATAACTACATTCAAATTAACATTAAGGAAATTGAATCTACCGTACGCAGCATTGATTTTTACAATTTCCTGATTAACGGTGTTATTTGCTTTATCCTAACCTCCTCCGCATTAAAATTCCGCATATCAGATTTAAAAACTTATTTTAAACCCATCGCCATTTTGGCCAGTATCGCTTTGGTTTTGTGTGCCATCTTTTTTGGTGTCACTTTATACGGATATCAACTGCTCACCGGAAACGCTGTCAGCCTTTTGGTTTTGCTCTTGCTTGGTTCTGCTTTGGGTGCAACCGACCCCATTGGAATCAAAGGCGTATTAAGCTCTGTTAAAGCACCTCGCCATTTGATGATTAAATTAGAAGGCGAATCTTTATTTAATGATGCCGTCTGTATCGCCTTGTTCATGACCATATTGGTTATTGTCAAAGGAGGTGAATTTACAGTTATTGGTTCCTTAACCAATTTAGCCTATGAAATCATCGTTGCCGTCATTATTGGTCTAGTATTCGGTTTATTTGTATTAAAGCTTCTCAGAGGCAAACATGAAATTGAATCTTTAATCCTATCAACAGCATTTCTTGCCACAGGATCTTATTTAGTTGCCCTGTATGCCCATGCTTCAGGACCCATTGCCAGTGTTATCGCTGGATTGGTTGTCGGCAATAGATGGCAAGAAATATTATCAGAACAAGAAGTCAATGAAATTAACCACTTCTGGCACACAGTCGAAGGCATTATTAATTCATTCCTATTCACTTTAATTGGCATGGAACTATTTATCATTGATTTTGATACCAACCTACTGATTGGCGGTATCGTCGCATTTGTCATTTTGCACATATCAAGATTCGCTGGTAATTTCTTAGCATTTATCCCATTTAGACGAGTAAAAAGAAAAAGCTATCATGGCAGCTTAACCATTTTATCTTGGGGTGGCGTACGAGGCGGAATTTCACTGGCATTAATTTTAGCAGTAGCCAACATGCCTCAACTAGCACAATACAGCGGTATATTAATCGGTTACACATTTATTTGTGTCTTATTATCAGGCTTAGTATGTGGCCTAGGTCTTCCTGGCGTAATGAATGCTTTTTACTACAATCCAGATGAACCAAAAGTTGGCTTTGCGGGCTGGTACCAACGCATGTGCCATAAAATGAATCGCAGCGGATTAAAATACGTCATCACGGAAGATGAAAATGGCAAAGAAAATTTAATCGTCTTTAATCCTGAATGCTTGGTTCCTGAATCAACACAAGCATCTGATGAAACAGGAAACGAAACGGATGATGAAGAACAATTAGATTTAATCTCCAAAGTCAAACAACTAGAAGATCCAAATAATTTTTAATTCACCACCAATAAAAAAGACCTAGCTAAAAATGCTAGGTCTTTTTTTCAATCATACTGTACTTAAAACAATAATATATTGCTGTCTTTTTTAAGAATTAGAAGATAGCGGGCGTCCTTTAATGCGTGGCACAATCACTTCCCATGTTGGTAGTAAATCTTTCCTGCCACGACTATCTTCATCAGCAAAGCGTGTCACAATAGCAGCCACTTCACAAGCAATGACTTCCATATTCAATATGTAACTTTTAGCTAATCGCCCCACTTTCTTGCGTGTTTTAGCACAGCAAATATCATAACCACCTCGAGAATTCATCACTTCCAAAGCATCGCCTACCTTCATTGTTGCAATATAAGCTTGTTCTTTTTCATATTTTTGCTCACTAAAACAGCCCAAATGAACATCTTTTAACGATAACTCATCATAACGCACAGCCAAAGCTGGATCCCATTGAAATGATAATGGCAAATGAACAGCTTGATTTATTGCATGGCAAAACGGATGGCTATCACCAAACTGACACACTGCTAAAGTTTCTTTTGCACGTGTCATTCCTACATAATAAACACGACATTCATCAACAAAGGTACTTTTCCCACTCATCCCCCATGCACCATCTAATAACACGACATGTTGAAATTCCAAGCCCTTTGCTGCATATACCGTGCCAACAAATAAACCTTGTTGTGTTTTTTGACGAAAATCATGAGCATATTCATACCAGTAATGAATTATTTCTGCAGCACTCAAAGGAATTTGCCCATATTCGGTATACATATCCTGTTGAAGATCACTGAAAAACTGTTTCCACCAGGTATTTAAATGCCTATACTCCAAATCTCTCCACCATAATTCTAATAAACGTGCGGTAGAATCTATGGATTGAATTTTTACAATCATATCCAAGAATTCTCGTTGTCGGGTTAATGGTACGCCTGATTTCTTATCCGCAGCCATAAAATAAGGAATCCCTCGAGATTCACAATAGGCTTGTATTGGATATAGAAATTCGTGAGAACGGGCTAATACAGCACAATTTGCCCATGTAAAATTTTCATCCAAGCTTTCAATATATGCTAAAGACTGCATAGCAGCCTGTGCTTGTTGATACCCTTTTTTCTCATCCTTTTGGGGTAAACATAAGTGCTTTATTTTACCTTGATACAATGGATCTTTTACTGACCACTGCCCGCCAGGATCAGCGGTTTTTCTCTCATGATTAATTATGATTTTATAATTTTTTTTCAAGCGATTATCAATTAAACCAATCACTTCGTTGCTGGCTTGAATAATATGCTGTGTCGAGCGGTAATTTTGAACAAGATAAGTTGTCTGAGCTTGATAATCCTGACAAAATTTTTCAATATAAGCATTACTTGAATGTCGAAAAGCATAAATATTCTGGTCATCATCCCCAACGGCTAAAATGCATAATTTCCCATCTACTTCTGTTAATTTTTGTCCAGATAAAGCGCTCACCAAACGATATTGCCAGTCATCAATATCTTGATATTCATCCACAATAATATAACGGTACCCTTTGAGTAATGCATCCCTTAATTCATCTTCCCCCTCAACACTCGATTGCCCTTCCAATAGTTGTACTGCTTGCTGCATAACCGTTTCCATATTGGTTGTGCTTATATTCTGCCCTCGATTAAACCGTGTACCAGTTAAACGCATGGCCATACTATGGTAGGTTAAAACTGTTAATCCAAAAGCCTCATTTCCCACTAAATCAAATAAACGCTTACGGATTTCAATTGCAGCATGCCGATTAAATGTTAACGCAATAATTGAACTAGCAGCCACTCGTTGGACTCGTAATAAATAAGCAATTCGATGCACAACAACACGGGTTTTACCAGAACCGGGGCCAGCAAGAATCAAACGATTTTCATCATTTTTTTCTTCTACTATTTCTTTTTGTTGTGGGTTCAATTCATTAACAATTTTTTTCCAAGATACCTCACTCGTGGCCAAATCCAATAATGCTTCTCGACCAGAAAAATAACATTTTCTAAATGTTTTTAAATCCATGGTGAAATAATCAAATACCATTTTCAAAGCTTCAGACATACTTCGCACTGCTTTTTCAGCGTACTCACGCATCACATGAATCTGAACTCGCCGCTCTTTATAATGCTCATTCAACAAATCGAAATCAGCCTTAGTGTATCGATTCTTTTGTTTATCAGCATTGACATGAATAGTCATTGCATTGCGCATCACTGTTAAACCATTATTCAATACAATCACTTCTTGTTGATGTAAATACAGCAAAACCAACTCAATGGCTGTTTGTTGCTTTGTAGAAACAACATCAATATTGAGGCTTAAATCATCAAAAACAGCTATTTGTAATTGTGAAAACGTGGTTTTAACCAATAAATCCTTACCTTTTTGACCACTTGGCAATAAAGCCAATAATGTCTGAAGTAATACTCTTGCAACTTCAATACGCCTCTCACTAATATGACGAATGGTCGCCCAGCTCACGCTTGGTTTAGTAAACTGTATTTGTAGTAGCTCTCGATTAATATCACGAACACGCATTGAGCTACTACGACGACTATCTCCATCCATTTCTTGGCTAATGCTATAAAGCAGTTGCTTAATGTGTAATGGCAATAAGTTTTCGTCTTGTAGTTGCTCTTGCATGTGATTCTTCACATCCGCCAAATTCACGTTAAACCAATGTTCATGATCAACATCTGGTTCTAATTCACTTAATACACTTAAAAGAGTGGTTTCTCTCGCCAAACTTTTTTCCAAGCGTTTGGCCGATGAATCCGCCATACCTGAGCGTAAAAAAGCTGTAATCTCGGTGTCATTGCTCAAAATTTTTAATTGCTCTAATTGACGCAACGATGCCAATAGTTCATCACTGCTACAAGCTGTTAATGTCATAAGCTCATCAGTATTGATAAACTCATCATCTTTAGCCGCATATAAAAAAGACACCAGCGCCCCATATTCTTCTCGTTTACGTTCGCTTAATTGAGCTTGATTCAGCTTTTCTTGTGCAGCTTCTAAACTTAATTCACAATGAGCTGGAAATACTCGAGTTTTATTATCAGTTCTCTCCAAATATTCGCCTCGCTCTAGCCAAGCAATTGCGGTCGTCACTTTGGTTTTAGCATCATTGTCATCCACATCAATATTAGTCTGTGCCGTTATGTCATTTAAAATCTCTCCAGAAGTAATCACAACATCTTGATGCTGTCTTTTAACACTTTCTTGGCGTAGTTTTCGATAAATTGCATTAATATCCCGCTGAGATAATTTTGAACGCTCAGTTAAGCCAAATTGAGTTTCAATATCTTGTGCATCATATAACAACACGCAACGAGCATTCTCACGATCTCTCCCTGCTCGTCCTGCTTCTTGAATATAATTTTCTAATGAACCAGGAATATCAGCATGAATAACCAACCTAACATCAGGCTTATCTACCCCCATGCCAAAAGCATTGGTAGATACAATAATCTGAATATCCCCTTTGATGAATGCATCTTGAATATCTTGCTTCTCATTCGGTAGTAAACCCGCATGAAAATGCTGACAGTTCCAACCCAATTTACATAGATTTTCCGCATGACTCTCGGCTTTTCGGCGACTGGCAACAAACACCACTGCTCCGCTTTTTCTATCTGCTAACTCTTCTTTTAAGAGTGAATCCATTAATTGTAATTTTTCACCACCTTGACAAAGAAAAGCATCAAAACTTAAATTCTCTCGAGCCTGAAAGCTAACGCGCTCATAAAAGGTAACCCCTAAAATGGAAGAAAAGTGACGACGGATATCTTCAATGACATCAGGCTTAGCAGTGGCTGTAAAACAAGAAATAGGAGCAATAGAATGATTACCAGTAAATTTTTTAATAAATCTAGCGACGTATAAATAATCGGATCGAAAATCATTGCCCCATTTAGATAAGCAGTGAGCTTCATCATAAATCCATGCTCCAATGGTTCTTTGAGCTATGGCATTTTGAAAACTTAAATTGCGGAACTGCTCTGGAGAAACCAATAATAAACCAACATCACCTAATTGTATTTTGCTAAGAACATCAGAGCGTTCTGGTAAAGATAACATCCCATTTAACATGGCGACAGAAGTAATACCGCGTTGCATCAATCCATCTACTTGATCTTTCATGAGCGACTGCAGTGGTGAAATAATAATGCTTAAACTGCCATTACGATGATAACGATTCAGAGCTGGTAATTGATAACAAATAGATTTACCACCACCCGTAGGCAAAATGGCCAACACATTTTTCCCTCGCATTCCAGCCAAAGTGACATCATACTGAATGCTTTCTCCATCCGTTTCATAACGAAAATCATCAAAATTAAAATAACGTTTCAATTCCGAGCGAGGATTATGTGTACTCTGACAGTACTGACAAACCACCTTATCACAAGGCTCATCTCGTAATTCTGCAATTAGCTGGTTAACCTTAGGAAATTGGTGCTTAACCCAAGGAGCCAATACCGAATTACCACCAGAAACTCGTAACCACGATAAAGCATAGACTATAGGCCAAGCTTGATTCTTTTGAAAAATATCTTTTTTAAGTAATTTTAACAATCGAGTTTTGCATACTTTTAAATCTCGCTTAAAGAAATCAACTTTATCAGCCTCTTCTTTCAATATCGATAATATAGCCGCTTGTAATGCTACTTTTTCCAAGCGCACCTCAGAACTAAGGCTTGAAAAATAAAATTCAGGCATATTTTCATCAGCCAATAATGTCTGGAAGCAATGCAAAGCTAATGGATATGTCACTTGCAATGCCAACAGAGCAGCATATTGCTCTTTATACAATTTCAAAGTGGCTTCACAATCAGCAAGTGGCGAATTCAAACTATCCGTAATAATTTTGTAGTTTTTAATCAAGCTATGGTATGGATTTTGCGGAAAGGCTAATGGGGAAAGGCGCAAAGTATCAATCACAGGCAGCTGTAACAATGATAAATAAGGTGCCTGTTTTTTTAATAAAGGCAAATCATGCTCAAGTATATTGTGCCCAATAACAAATAAAGCATCACAAGCTAAGTCGTCAATCTCACGTAAGGCCTGTTCTAAAGCCTTTTTTCCATTAACAGCATATTCTTTAGCAATATTTTTATAAGGATACAATGCCCCTATTTTAAAAATCGTGTTGTCCTTTGGGTTCACTTCCAAATCCAACACTACCCCTTGTAATAGCTTATCCTGCATCTCTATCCTTGGTATTATCAAATTAACTTATACATAAGCACAATATTTGGGCGCTATAAACAATCATTCATTTAACCTAAGCCCTTTCTGGGTACTTCAATCTATTTATTGAAGCCTGATTTTTTGATGAAAACGTCCTATTCTATATTCTGATATTCGCCTATGTTTTTTTATATTTATACAAAATAATAGTTAGTAATTTAAATTAATCATTTAATAATATGATTAATTAACATATTACATTGATACTTTTTGTCATATCAATCAATTAATATATCGAAAAAACGGTATCTATTGATAAAATGGTAATGCATTATCGCTAATCTAGAATAAAAATACCAAAAGAATAAAGCCACAATCAATAATAAATGACTGTGGCTTTCGCATAGCTGAAGATTATTCAGCCTGAATATTAGCATTTAGATGGCTCATCAATTCGATCTTAAGACCTAACTCTTAATGTTATTTGGATTCAATTGCCATTTTTAAGATAGCTTCTCTTGCTGGCTCTATAATGCCTTCTACTTTTTTGTACCAATAATAAGCTTTCGCATTATCTTGCTCAACACCTTTTCCAGTAGCGTACATAACACCCATTTGATACTGGGCTGGTGGATAATCCTGTTCAGCAGCCTGACTAAACCATGCAAATGCTTCCTCATAGTTTCGTGGTATTCCATCATCGCCCGTAAAAAACATCGTACCAACACTATACTGAGCCAATGCATCTCCTAAACCAGCAAGTTTTAATAATTGGCCGAATGCAAAGGCATCTCCAGCAATTGCTTGTTCTTTATAACTAAGAATAATCGATTCTTTATCATCACTGGCATTGGCAATTGGTACTAAATATGAAATAGATAATGCAATTAAAACAGCTTGAGCAAGTATCTTATGTTTGGACATGATTACAACCTTTTAATCGAAAAAAATTCAAAGTGTCGCTACTTTACCTTAAGAACAACTTTGTTCAACAATATTACAATTTTTTTCAACCATTATATTTCCGTTGGCATCCTTTAAAACTATTTTTAAATGAGTCATGCCTTTTAATGGCTTTAATTTTTCTTTCGATGTGTAGTTGTACCCAGTGACCAAAGAACTTTCTTTGCCAGCAATTTTAGTTACTTTAGGAATATAAATAATATCCCATCCATTATTCACAGTAACAACCTCTCTTTGTAGTCGTAACTGTTTTGGAGCTAATCCTGCTGAACTATACCAACCGACGATTTCATAAGTAAGGGTTTTCTTCTGCCACTGAATATTCACAATATCACTTTTCCATGCATCATTAGCTGAACGTAGAACCGTTTTAAAATATTCTTGCCCATTATTCGTTATCACAACTCGTTCAGGTATTAATTTTGTGGCTTGCAATGATAGGCGCTGTTGGCCATATGCATTTAGGCATAAAAAGATTAAAGAGCAAAATACCGTACACAATAACTTTGTTTTCATAACAAACTTCTTCGCAAGCCTTAAAAAATTATATTAACTATACAGTAAGATTCGTATAGCCTTATCTTAATCTGATTGATTGCATCATCATAAAAATTTTTCAGCAAATTTCCTATTTATCCTTTTAAATGAAGCTGATAAGAAATTAATTCTGAGTTCATATTCAATCAATTAATCTATTAAATAATTTAAAATCTTATTTTATTAAAATAAATAAAGCGTCTTTTTTGTATGTAAACATTAAATGTCATGTCTATTCTAATTATAAAACCCATCATTATGAATAAAATTAATACTTATATTAATAAAAGTCACTTTCATTCATACTAGCATTTCGGTATAAATCATATATACATAAATAAATTTAAGTTATATCTCAGAAATTAGGGGCCAGATTGCTATGAATCAAAAGTTTACATGTTCTATTGAAAGTATTTGTTTCGATGAAAACTATCATCCTTCAGACAACACTCGTCTGACTACCAACTTTGCTAATTTGGCTAGAGGAGAGAGTCGTCAAGAGAATCTGCGCAAAACCCTAAATATGATGAACAATCGTTTTAATAACTTGGCTCACTGGGACAATCCAACAGGCGATCGTTATTCTATAGAACTTGAAATTATTTCAGTTAACATGGATATCGAAAACAATGGCGATGCTTTTCCTGTTATTGAAGTATTAAAAACCAATATTATTGATCACACAAAAAACCAGCGTATTGAAGGCATTGTTGGCAACAGTTTTTCCTCTTATGTCCGTGATTATGATTTTAGCGTATTGCTTTTAGAGCATAATAAGAATCAACCAACCTTTAGTATTCCTGAAAACTTTGGTGATTTACATGGAAAACTATTTAAATATTTTGTGAATTCGGATGCTTATAAACAAAACTTCCTTAAATCGCCAGTAATATGCTTAAGTGTATCAAGCAGCAAAACTTATCATAGAACCAATAATCAACATCCTGTTTTAGGTGTTGAATATCAGCAGAATGAATTTTCTTCTACTGATCAATATTTCGCGAAAATGGGATTGCAAGTACGCTATTTTATGCCACCAAATAGCGTTGCACCGTTGGCGTTTTATTTTAGCGGTGATTTACTAAGTGATTACACGAATCTTGAGCTAATTAGTACCATCAGCACAATGGAAACATTCCAAAAGATTTACCGTCCTGAGATTTACAATGCCAATTCAGCAGCAGGAAAATGTTATCAACCTAGCTTGAAGTATCAAGATTATTCATTAACACAAATTGTTTATGATCGAGAAGAACGTAGCCAAATGGCAATTAAACAAGGCAAATTTACTGAAGAAAACTTCATCAAGCCATACCAAAATACGCTTGAGCAGTGGGCTGCTAACTACGTTTTTTAATTAACCAGAATATACAAGATTATTTATTATGAAAATACTATTACCTACTTCAACGGCTGGTAGCCTACCTAAACCTTCTTGGCTATCTGAGCCTGAAAAACTTTGGTCACCTTGGAAATTGCAAGATGAGGAATTAGTTGAAGGCAAATTAGATGCTTTACGCTTATCATTGCAAGAGCAACAGCACGCTGGCATTGATATCGTCAGCGATGGCGAACAAACCCGCCAACACTTTGTCACCACATTCATTGAGCATCTTAGCGGTGTTGATTTTGAACAACGAGAAACCGTAAGAATTCGCAATCGCTATGATGCAAGCGTTCCAACGGTTGTCAGCGAGGTCGCACGTCAAAAGCCTGTGTTTGTTGAAGATGCAAAATTCTTACGTCAGCAAACCAAGCAGCCGATTAAATGGGCATTGCCAGGACCGATGACCATGATTGACACGCTTTACGATAATCATTATAAAAGCCGCGAAAAATTAGCATGGGAATTTGCTAAAATTTTGAACCAAGAAGCGAAAGAATTAGAAGCTGCTGGTGTGGATATTATCCAATTTGATGAGCCTGCTTTTAATGTTTTCTTTGATGAGGTTAACGATTGGGGAATTGCAACGTTAGAAAGAGCAATTGAAGGCCTAAAATGCGAAACCGCAGTGCATATTTGCTACGGTTATGGCATCAAAGCAAATACAGATTGGAAAAAAACGCTAGGCTCTGAATGGAGACAATACGAAGAAGCCTTCCCTAAGCTACAACAATCTAATATTGATATCATTTCGCTAGAATGCCATAACTCACGAGTACCAATGGATCTCCTTGAGCTCATTCGTGGTAAAAAAGTCATGGTAGGCGCTATTGATGTTGCAACCAATACAATTGAAACACCAGACGAAGTTGCCGATACATTACGAAAAGCCCTTCAGTTTGTTGATGCCGATAAACTCTACCCTTCAACTAACTGCGGCATGGCTCCATTGTCTCGTGAAGTAGCAAGAGGCAAATTGAAAGCATTAAGTGCTGGTGCAGCAATTGTTCGAGGTGAAATCTAGTATTAATTGAAGTGTTAATAAAGGGTTACCTTATCTAATAGGTAGCCCTTATAACTTTACTCT
>JASLFS010000024.1 GCA_030150505.1 Vitreoscilla sp.
GCCTATTCAAATCTTTATTATCTAGCTTCTGTTAAAATAGCCATATCATCTATTGTATAGTTTATTTAACGCCATGCCCCACACAGATTCCTACATTCATTTAGAAAATTTGCCTGAATTTGGCATTCCCTTTGCCCAACAACATCATCAAAATACCATTCAAACATTCGCTCAAACACCAGTATTTGAGCAATTAGAAGCTGATATTTTGTCACAGTTGCAAGATGAAAAGCAGATTCCATTTTGCCAAGAACACCGCGCCAAAATGTACCATTTTTATCAAAGCAGCGAATACCCGAAAGGGGTTTATCGCGTAGCAACAGCCGCTAGCTATCGCTCGGGCTTTCCGAAATGGGATATTTTGTTTAACGTTGCGGACTTTGATGAATTACTGGGTGACGATGTTTACTTAGAAGGCGTATCACATTATGTGAACGCACCCAATCAAGTTTTGGTGACACTCAGTCAAGCTGGATCTGACCAAGCCTATACTTTGGAATTGGATTTAGAAACAACCTCGTTGGTTGATGGCGGCTTTCATTTCCCATTGGGCAAAAATCACATTACATGGCGAGATGAAAATAGTGTTTGGTTCTGCCCTGCTTGGGACGAAAGACAATGTACTCATGCTGGCTATCCAAAACAAGTTTGGCTCATGGAGCGAGGCCAAAGCTTAGCAGAGGCAACCCCCGTTTATCAGCTAGAAAACGATGATGATATGATGGTTCATGCATGGCGTTATCTAGATGCACAAGGCTCCCCAATTGATTTAATCGAAGCTGCTCACAGTTTTTTCCAAAAAGATTACTACTATGTGGACAAATCATGCAACATCACACCCCTTGGGTTGCCACAAGACGCTGATATTGTCGGCTATTTAGCTGGTTTTTTATTGGTTAAACTACATTCAGACTGGCATCGAGCAAACCAAAGCTACCAACAAGGCAGCCTAGTCGCGGTGAAACTTTCCAAAGGGCAACTAGGGCAAGCAACCACCTTATTCACACCATCGGCAACACAAGCTTTAGAAGCCGTAGAAACAACCAAACGCTTTGTTATTATCCATACCTTAGATAATGTCACCGGAAGATTATCAATATGGCAATGCACACAAGGACAATGGGAGCAAATAGAAACACCAAGGCTGCCTGAAGGGACGATTGAATTAGTAGACCAACCATGGGGCGGTGATGTAATTTATATCGCAGCCAGCGACTTTGCCACGCCATTAACACTGTATTGTTTGGACCTACACCTTATGGAACTATGCGTTATGCGTAGACAACCCGAACAATTCAATGCCAGCGAACTGCAGATTCAACAATATTGGTGCTCCAGCCAAGATGGTACCAATATTCCTTATTACCACATTGGCTCTCACCCCACCCCAACAACGCCAACCATTGTCTATGCCTATGGCGGATTTGGCATTTCAGAACTCCCACACTATCTGGGCATTATGGGCAAGCATTGGCTCAACAAAGGTTATTCTTTTGTGATTGCTAATATCCGTGGCGGCGGTGAATTTGGCCCCCAATGGCATCAAGCAGCACAAGGTAAAAATAAACAAAAATCAGTGGACGATACACTGGCTATCATCCAAGATTTAAGCGCCCGACAACTCAGCTCACCCAAGCACATTGCACTACAAGGCGGTAGCAATGGCGGACTTGTCATGGCTGCTGCATTTACGCAACAACCTAACAGCATCGGCGCCTTAATTTGCGAAGTTCCATTAACAGATATGCTGCGTTATCATCATTTATTTGCTGGCAGCTCATGGATTGAAGAATATGGCAATCCAGAGCAAGAACAAGATTTACCATTCTTACAAGCCATCAGCCCATACCATGCACTTGGGCAGCAACCAACCTACCCACCAGCTCTCATTACAACCAATCTCAGTGATGATAGAGTTCACCCTGCTCATGCATTAAAATTCTTTGCTAAATTACAAGAATTACAACAGCCAAGCCATCTGTATGCACCATCCACAGGCGGGCACACCAGCTCCAGCACTCAAATGCAATTAGCACACGAACTAGCTACCTTGCTCACATTCTTGTACCAAACCATTTGCTAAGACACAAAAAAAGCTGTTGTATAAACAACAGCTTTTTTTAATTAAATCTCAAATTAAGAACGGTTTTTAGCAAAGTTAACCCAAGTCAATATTAAAACAAAGCTAAAAAACAAAATACTCCAAATTGGCAATGGCACACCCAACACATTCGCAACCGAAGCACACTCACCCGAGCCCATTAATACCTTTTCAATCATGCCAGTAAACGGCATATTGTCGACCATATAATTCAAACCAGGCCCACAAGAAGGCACTTCATCAGGTGGCAACCCTTGAATATAACGATGTCGAATAGCAATCCCCAAACCAATCAACGCAGGGATAGAAATCGCCACCGAACCAACCAGCTTTCCAGCTTTCTTCTTACTGGGCAATATGGCTGCTAACAATGCAATCATCCCAACGGCCATCACCCCAACACGCTGGAAAATACACAATGGACAAGGATTCATTCCCAACCCATATTGTGCAAAAAAAGATGCTGCGGTACACAATGCGGCCACAATGACCACCACCCAAACACCTGTTTTATACGTTTTCAATGCAAACATATTTCACACCTTTGACTAAGTAATTAAGTAATAATGTTTTATTATTATTGACTTGCCACGGTCATTTTATCAATCAAAATCGAACCAATATGATTAGCACTTCTCTTTAAAGTATCATTACCAATGCCAACAATACCTTTAAACATATCTTTCAAATTAGACGCAATCGTAATTTCTTCTACTGGATGAACAATCACCCCATTCTCAACCCAGAAACCAGCAGCACCACGAGAATAATCACCAGTGAGCATGTTCACGCCCTGTCCCATTAATTCCGTTACCAACAACCCAGTGCCCATTTTTTTCAACAACTCAGATTGGCTTTCTACTGTTGGCTGCAAAAATAAATTGTGTGCACCACCTGCATTACCTGTTGTCGTCATGCCTAATTTTCTAGCACTGTAGCTGCCCAAGAAATAACCATTCACAACACCGCCATCAATCACAACTCTTTTCTGAGTAGCAACCCCTTCAGCATCAAAGTTTGCACTTGATAAACCGCCCACAATATGTGGATTTTCCGATAAATGCACAATATCAGATAAAATATTTTTGCCTAAACTATCACATAAAAAACTGGTTTGACGATACAAATTACCGCCACTTAAACCGCCCAATAAATGACCAATTAAGCTATTGGCAATCGTTGCATCAAAAACCACTGGATACTTTCCTGTGGTAATGGCTTTTGAGCCCAAACGGCGAACAGCTCGCAAAGCCGCCATTTGTCCAATATCCTGAGCCGAAGCCAACTTATCTTGGCTACGAGCCATATCATACCAATAATCCCTCTGCATTCCAGAATCATCCTGTGTAACCATCACACAAGATAAACTATGACGAGAGCTGACTTCATAGCCCAAAAAACCATGGCTATTGGCATATGTATATTGATGATGCCCAGTATTCACCGATGCACCTTCAGAATTATTCAATTGCGACTGACTATTCAAAGCAGATTCTTCACACTCTTTCGCCAAATCAATCGCATCCTCCACGCTTAATTGCCATGGATGATATAAATCTAAATCATAAAATTGTGTTGCCATGCAATCAGCATCAGCCAAACCAGAACAAGCATCCTCTCCAGTGTGCTTGGCAATATCCAAAGCCGCTTGAATCGTCCGCGTCAAAGCCTCTTCAGAAAAATCAGCGCTGCTAGCACGACCTTTATGCTGCCCATGAAAAACCGTAATATCCATGGACTTATCTTGTTGATATTCGATTTGTTCAATTTCTTGTAAACGAACATTCACAGCCTGACCCAAAGACTCACTAAAATCCACTTCTGCCGCACTTGCACCCAAGCGCTTAGCAATGGCTATAGCATTCGTCGCCAAATCGCATAAATCCGTTTTCGAGTAACTAAACATAATCCCAACTTCATTGATTTAAAAAGATGTTCATTGTAACGCAAAATACTTCATAAGAAAGGAAATAAGCTGCAAGCAATCGTAAATTTCGGTATCATTTATCGCATCCAACTAATTAAAATTTATCATATGAGTCAAGAAGAAGAATGGGTTAGCAAAACCCAAAAGAAAAAAGAAATGCACGCCTTGCAAGAGATGGGTACAGAGCTAACAAAACTAACAGCAGATACGCTAAAAAAATTGCCTATCCCTGAAGATTTGTTACAAGCTTTATTGGATCATAAAAAAATCACATCCAATAGTGCCATTAAACGCCAAATACAATATATAGGGCGAATCATGCGCGATGTAGATCCAGAGCCAATCCAAGCATTTTTATCACGCATGAAAGGTGATGATGCAGCACACAATGCAGCAATGCAGCGCATCGAAATCTGGCGAGATCGCCTATTAAATGACGACAATACTTTAACAGAATTATTAACCGAAATTCCTGATATGCCAGCGGGAGAAATTCGCACACTCATCCGCAACGCACGCAAAGAGAAAGAGCAAAACAAACCTCCTAAAGCATTCCGCGCATTATTTAAATTATTGCGCCAATATATGGGAGTCGATACTCAATCAACCGATAGCAATGACGAATAAGCAACCCTTATATCAAGCACCTTGGTGGCTAAAAAGTGGTCATTTACAAACCATTTGGACACAAACGCTCAATATCAAAAAGCCACCGTACCAACGCAAGTTGCTTCCCGCTTCTTGCGGTGAAACCCAAGTGGCTTATGATTTTATATACGGCTCGAAACCAGATGCACCCGTTGTCATATTATTTCATGGACTAGAAGGCAGTAGTGATAGCCACTATGCCAAGCTACTCATGCACCAAGTGCAACAATGTGGATTTAACGGTGTTGTACCCCATTATCGAGGCTGTGGCTCAGTTCCAAACACCAGCCACATTTCCTACCACTCGGGAGACAGCACCGAAGTAGCGTGGATGCTAAAAACCATCCGCGCCCACTTTCCCAATAGTCCATTATTTGCAATGGGCGTTTCCCTCGGTGGTAACGTTTTAGCAAAATACCTAGGTGAAACGCAACAGCAAGCATTGCTTCAAGCAGCGGCTATCGTCAGTGCACCATTAAATTTAACGGCAGCAGCACAAGCCCTCAACCATGGCTTGTCAAAACAGTTTTATGCACCATACTTCCTAAAAACACTGCTACCAAAAGCCAAAGAACAAAAACCCTATATCACCAATACCGATATTCAATGGCAAACATTACAAGATGCTAAAAGTTTGTTAGACTTTGATAATGCATTTACCGCACCTCTAAACAACTTTAAAGATGCGCAAGATTATTATCAACAATGCAGTGCCAAGCCTCTTTTAAAAAAAATTAGCAAACCAACGCTAATCATCAACGCTAAAAACGACCCATTCATGCCTGCCACTGCACTGCCAACGAAACAAGATGTTTCCAGCTACATTACGCTGATGCAACCAGATGAAGGTGGGCACGTTGGCTTTATTCATGGCAAATTTCCAGGTCAAGCAAACTGGCTACCTCAAACGGTAATCAATTACTTTTCACAACATCTATAAAGACAGAAATAGAAACAATGAATGATATTCTAAAAAAAATTATTGAGACCAAATATGTAGAAGTAAAAAAAGCCAAAGAACAAATTGACTTGGTCACCATAAAAGAACTTGCTCATGCACAAACTCCTCCACGAGCATTTGTTTCGGCACTACAAGACAAAGCCAATCAAAAACAATGGGCACTTATTGCTGAAATTAAAAAAGCCAGCCCATCAAAAGGCCTAATTCGTGCCGATTTCAACCCCACTGAATTAGCCCAAGAATATGAAAAAGCAGGCGCAGCTTGTTTATCTGTTTTAACTGATGAACAATATTTTCAAGGTTCACCAGAATATTTAAAACAAGCAAAAGCAGCCTGCCAACTGCCTATTTTGCGCAAAGATTTTATTGTCGATGAATATCAAATCTACCAAGCTCGCGCTTGGGGTGCAGATGCTATTTTATTGATAGCTGCAGCATTAACGCAGTCAGAACTAGAACTATTTGAAAGCATCGCACACGAATTGAACATGGGCGTATTGCTAGAAGTGCACCACACAGATGAGTGGGAAAAATGCCAAAACCTAACAACACCATTGGTCGGCATTAACAATCGCAACTTAAGAACATTCGAAGTGGATTTACAACAAACCATTGAATTTCTACCACTATTAAAAAACAAAACAATCGTTTCTGAAAGCGGATTAGCTTCAGCAAACGATATTGCATTCATGAATCAACACGGAGTTTTCACCTTTTTAATCGGTGAAACTTTCATGCGCTCAGAGAATATTGGAGCAGCTGTAACCAATATGATGAATCCCTAGCGCAAATCACACAGAAGGATATAACTAATATGGCTATTATTATCAAAACGCCTGACGAAATTGAACAAATGCGCATTGCTGGCCGTTTAGCGGCTGAGCTATTAGATTACATTACCCCATTTGTAAAACCAGGTGTAACAACCAATGAATTAAACCAATTAATTCACAATTACCAAGTAGATGTACAAAAAACCATTCCAGCTACATTGGGATACGGCAACCCACCTTTTCCAAAATCATGCTGCACATCAGTTAATCATGTTATTTGCCATGGTATTCCAAACGACAAGCCACTAAAAAATGGCGACATCATGAATATTGATGTTACCATTATTAATAATGGTTTTCATGGCGACACAAGCCGCATGTTTTTAGTGGGCGATGTTTCTCCTCAAGCAAAACGTTTATGCAAAATCACTCACGAATGCATGATGCTTGGCATTGAACAAGTAAAACCAGGCGCTCACCTAGGCGATATTGGTAATGCCATTCAACAACATGCAGAAAACAGTGGCTATTCTGTTGTACAAGAATTCTGTGGCCATGGCGTTGGACGCGGTTTCCATGAAGAACCACAAGTTTTACATTATGGCAAAAAAGGCTCTGGCGTAGAACTTAAAACAGGGATGATTTTCACAATCGAACCAATGATTAACCAAGGAAAACGCCACCTACGCATGCTAGCCGATGATTGGACAGTTGTCACAAAAGACCGCTCACTATCAGCACAATGGGAGCATGAAGTATTGGTTACAGAAACAGGTTATGAGATTCTAACCATCAGCCCTGCATTGCAAAAACCGTAAAAATTTAATGCATATATCATATAAATTTATGTTTCGCGGCGAAAAAGATACAATTAATCATATATATGAATTACATATAGCTGTATAATTTAATTATTTATTTCGCTAAGGAACATGAATGGGTCAAGATTGTAATATCCGCAGGTTACGTAAGTCGTTGGGTATGAATCAAAAAGAATTTTGGAGTGAGATCGGTGTTACTCAATCAGGTGGTTCTCGATATGAAGCAGGCAGAAGCATGCCCCGCCCTGTTCAAGAGCTACTACGCTTAGTATATTACGAAAAAATTGATTTATCAGCTATTAACAAATCAGATTTAATCGTTGCCGAATTGCTTAAAGAACGAGATCCAGATCTATATAAAAGCCTTAAAGAAATTGCCAATTACTATTCAGAATAATTTTTAATTTATCCTAATGCCTCAAAACAAAAAAAACCTGCTTATTTCAAGCAGGTTTTTTCTAACCATCAGCACTTATAATTTAGCCAACTGATTTTGTAGTTTGCCCATTTTATCATTCAATGCCGCCAATTCAGTTTGGTCTTTTTCTACCAAATGAGCAGGTGCTTTTTCAATGTAACCTGGTTTGCTTAATTTCGCATTCAGTTTATCCAATGCCTTTTGCAATTTCTCTTGCTCTTTCTTCAAGCGAGCGCTTTCTGCTTCTTTGTCGATTTCGACTTTCAACATCAAACGAGCACCCTGACAAACAGCCACAGGAGCATCTTCAGCATCAGGCAAAGCGTCCACCACTTCTGCACTATTCAAGCGAGCCATCATTGGCAAATAAGGCAACAACGCTGCCATATCACCACCTTCAATAAACAACGGCGCTTTAACCGATGGTGCTAAACCCATTTCGCCACGCAAATTACGAATAGCATGCATTAAATCTTGCAATGACGCCATTTGCACCAAAGCAGCCTCATTAATCAAAGCTGATTTAACATTTGGCCAAGCCGAAATCATAATGCTATCCGCTTCTTTTGCCTGCGCTAATGGCGCAACAGTTTGCCATAACTCTTCAGTAATAAACGGCATAATTGGATGAGCTAAACGCAAGATATTTTCTAATACATACAATAAAATTGCTCTTGTGTTTTCAGCCAAGACCGCATCATTGCCTTGCATATGAACTTTAGCCAATTCAACATACCAGTCACAGTATTCATTCCAAGCAAATTCATACAAAGCTTGTGCAGCTAAGTCAAAACGATATGTATCGAATGCTTCAGTCACAGTTTGAATGGTTTGTTGCAAGCGAGACAAAATCCATTGATTCACAAAGTTATCAGCTTGTAATGCCTGCTCAATATTACCAACTGGCTTATCTTCAACGTTCATTAATACAAAACGTGTTGCATTCCATAATTTATTACAGAAATTACGGTAACCTTCGGCACGTTTAAAATCAAAATTCACTGAACGACCTAAACTTGCATAACTTGCCATCGTATAACGCAGTGCATCAGAACCAAAAACAGGAATACCTTCAGGGAAAAGCTTTTCAGTATCTTTTAGAACTTGAGGTGCTTTTTCTGGACGGCGCAAACCCGTAGTACGCTTCTCTAATAACTTCGGCAAATCAATACCATCAATCAAATCCACAGGGTCAATAACATTGCCCTCAGATTTAGACATTTTCTTGCCTTCATGGTCACGAACCATGCCATGAATATACACATCGGTGAACGGTACTTTATCTGTGAAATGCATGGTCATCATAATCATGCGAGCAACCCAGAAGAAAATAATTTCATAACCCGTTACCAAAACATTACTGGGTAAGAAGGCTTCTAGTTCAGGAGTTTCATCAGGCCAACCTAAGGTTGAGAATGGCACCAATGCTGAGCTAAACCAAGTATCCAATACATCTTCATCTCGAGTTAACGCTTTACCGCCAGATTGAGCCAAAGCTTCTGCTTCGGTTTTAGCAACATAAATATTGCCTTCCTCATCATACCAAGCAGGAATTTGATGTCCCCACCACAATTGACGAGAAATACACCAATCTTGGATATTATTCATCCATTGGTTATAAGTATTCACCCAGTTTTCAGGAATAAAACGCACTTGGCCACTATCAACAGCATGCTTCGCTTTTGCTGTTAGGCTCATGCCTGTTTCGTCGCCTTTAGCCACTTCAGTCATCGCAACAAACCACTGACTGGTTAGCATTGGCTCAATCACTGTACCTGTTCTATCTCCACGTGGAGTCATTAGCTTATGAGGCTTAACTTCAACCAACAAACCTTGTGCTTCTAAGTCAGCAACCATTGCTTTACGAGCAGCAAAACGATCCAAACCAGCATATGCTGCTGGCAGCTCAATACCTTCTTGTTCTTTACCAACAAAGTTAAAGACTTCAGCCGTTGGCAAAACAGTTGCCGCTAAGCTAAATACATTGATCAATGCCGTATCATGACGCTTACCAACTTGGTAATCGTTAAAATCATGAGCAGGGGTAATTTTGACACAACCAGTACCAAAATCTTTTTCCACGTACTCATCAGCTACAACAGGAATCGTCCGTCCTGTTAAAGGCAAAATCAATTGTTTACCAAGCAAATGAGCATAGCGTTCATCTTCAGGATGAACTGCAACCGCCACGTCACCCAATAATGTTTCTGGGCGAGTCGTTGCCACAACAACAAACTCATCAGGTTTATCTGCTAATGGATAACGGATGTGCCACATGTGGCCATCTTCTTCTACGCTTTCCACTTCCAAATCAGAAACAGCAGTACCCAATACTGGATCCCAGTTAACCAAACGTTTACCGCGATAAATTAAACCTTGCTCATACAAACGAATAAAAACATCCGTCACCACGCCTGCGCGCGGTTCATCCATGGTGAAATACTCACGGCTCCAATCCGCAGAACAACCAACGCGTCGCATTTGAGAAGTAATGATTCCACCTGAAACTTCTTTCCAGTCCCAAATTTTGTCCACAAAAGCTTCACGACCTAAATCATGGCGACTCACACCTTTTTCACTCAACTGTCTTTCGACCACAATTTGAGTTGCAATTCCCGCATGATCTGTACCTGGAATCCAAGCGACATTCTCACCTTTCATGCGATGATAGCGCATTAAACCATCCATAATGGTTTGGTTAAATGCATGTCCCATATGTAAAGTACCAGTAACATTTGGCGGTGGCAGTTGAATAGAAAAAGAAGGCTTGGTCAAATCCATATTAGGTTTAAAGTAACCTTGATTCTCCCAAAATTGATACCATTTACTTTCAATCTGTGCTGGGTCGTATTTTTGTGCTTCCATAGTCTTTAAACATTCATTATTTCAAAAATTTAATCAATTCATTATAACGCAAACAGGCTTGCCATGAGACAAGCCTGCAACGATTCAACGATTTATTTCAACTCGTCAGATAACGGCTCCGCATCGCTAGCAGCTACCTTATAACTCTCATCTGCCCATGCACCTAAATCGATTAAACGACAACGATCGGAACAAAATGGGCGAAAGGCACTTTCTGGTTTCCAAGCCACTTTTTGTTTACACGTTGGGCATTTCACCATTAATTCTTTACTCATCCAACTGTCTCACATATCAAAACTACATACATTTAAATGAAATGGCACATCAAATTCAATCTGCTTGCCACGATTTCGACAAAAATCTGCTTCAATAAATCGAATATGCGTTAAATATTTATTTGCAGAAACCTCAGGTAAAACAGCTAAATCCATTTTGACATATATCTGCAATAGCATGATTTTAGGTCCCAAAGTTTGCTGCTGATAATTCCCTTTTTTCGCCACGCATTCGGTAAAAACAAAATGACTTCGCAAAATAGCCAGCAATTCACGAATGGCATCATAAGTTGGCCACAACGATTCCATCCATTCATTTAACTGCATTTGGCGTGACTGCGGCGACTGCTGCTGCCAAAAATAATAAGATGGTGCATCCAAAGGGCTCATGCCTCCGGGAATATGCACCTTTTGTTTAAGGCTCATTAACCATTCATTTTCACGCAAATGCTGTGCAAATTTATGATGAATGCCTTGTAATGTTTCTGATGTATCGTTTAGCTTACCAGCGATTCTCTCATCACCCCGATCCAAAGCAAGTTTGCGTTGTTTCTCTAATTCTTGTAACAAATCAAGTTTAAAATCTGCTCTAGAAGCGCATTCCATTAGCTCAAACAAAGCCAATAATGCATTGTGATGTGCGCAAATATCATTTTTGCCACTTGCTTCCTGAAAACGTTGAAACAAGTATTCAACACGTAACATATTACGTACTTTTTCTGTTGTTGGGTGTTCAAATAGAATCACAGGAAAACCTTTGTAGACAATTTATTTTGCAGAACACTGTGCCTGATATTGGCAATGCAACCGTTGCACTTGCTCAGTGAGTGATTCCAAATCTGACTCATTAACAATCACCTGATCTGCATGTTGTAATCGTTCTTGTCTGGTGGCTTGTTGTTTCATAATTGCTTTTATTTCAGGCTCACTCAAACCATTTCTAGCTTGTACTCGAGCCACTTGTATTCTTTCGTCACAATCAACCACCAAAACCTGATTAACCAAAGCCAAAAACTCTGGCAACTCAACCAATAATGGAACCGATACGATACCATAAGGCGCAGCTTTTTGCTGTTGTCTTTGCTTAATCTCACTTAGAATCAAAGGATGTAAAATCTGCTCGAGCTTTTTCTTTTCATCTTGCTCGTTAAAAACCTTTTCTCGCAGAAATTGCCGATTTAAGCTTCCATCAGACAAAAATAAAGCTTCACCCCATTGCTCTCGCAAAAAAGGTAAAGCTAATCCATCTACAGCAGTTAATGAACGGCTAATTTCATCAGCATCAATAACAGGAACATTCAACTTGATAAATAAATCTGAAACCGCTGTTTTCCCACTACCGATACCACCTGTTAAGCCTATCCATTGTGTCATATTAGAATCCTGATTTTGTTAACCACCAATCAAATAATTGTAACAAAGGCTCTTGAAACATCATAGCAAACCAACCTGCCACAGCCAAATATGGTCCAAATGGCATTGGTCTATCTTTGGTAATACGCAAAATCAATGCAAAAATTAAACCCACAACAGCAGAGCACAAGATAATAAGCGGCAACATACTCGCGCCCAACCATGCACCCAAAGCGGCTAGTAATTTAAAGTCACCATATCCCATGCCTTCTTTTTGAGTAATGAATTTGAAAACCTGAAAAATAGTCCACAAAACCATATACCCAAGCACTGCGCCCCAAATTGCCTCATGCAAATTGGTAAACATATCTTGCATATTAAATAGCAGACCAATCCACAACAAAGGCAAAGTCAACTGATCAGGCAACAACTGCGTATCAGCATCGATAAACGTTGCTGCAAGCAAGAAAGAAGAAAAGATTAAAACAGCGAATGTTTCTAAACTATAACCAAACTTCCAAGCCACCAAACCAAACACAATACCTGTTAGCAATTCCACCAAAGGATAGCGACAAGAAATGCTTGTGTGACAATGAGCGCAGCGACCTTTTAAAAAAAGATAGCTAATAATCGGAATATTTCGCCATGGCTGAATCGGTGCTTCGCATTCACGACATTGAGAAGGAGGAACAAGCAAATTAAACTTCTCTTGCTCCGCTTCTGAAATAGGCAAAGACAATGTTTCTTTTGCCGCCAGATTCCATTGTCTTTCCAAAATAACAGGCACTCGGTAAATCACGACATTCAAAAAACTACCGATTAACAAACCAAATACTGCTGTTATTGCAATAAACAAACTCGGTTCCATATTGACTCTCTATTAACCTAATGCATCACCAACACTAAATAATGGCAAGTACATGGCAACAAGTAAGCCACCAATTGTCGAACCGAGCACAACCATAATAATTGGCTCCATCATCGCAGATAAGGTATCCACCGCAGCATCCACTTCATCTTCGTAAAACTCTGCTGCTTTATTTAACATATCATCCAACGCACCGGATTCTTCACCAATAGCTGCCATTTGCAAAATCATATTGGGGAACATTTCAGATGCCTGCATTGATGTGGTCAACGATGTACCTTGTTCCACTTGAGAACGAATACGGTATGTTGCTTCTTCATAAACCAAGTTACCCGCAGCACCAGCAACCGACTCCAAAGCTTCCACCAATGGCACACCGGCAGTAAACAAAGTTGCAGTGGTTCGTGACCAACGAGCAATAGCAGATTTTTTCACAATCTGCCCGAAAATAGGCGCCGTCAATAACCAGCCATCGGCTTTTTTCTGAAACGCAGGAGAAGAAGCATAGTATTTTTTCAAACCCACTACGCTACCAATAATCACCGCCAAGATAACAAAAATATTATCCACAAAGAAATCCGACATATCCATCACATGCTGAGTTAACGCAGGCAACTCAGCACCCATGCCGTCATATACTTTCTTAAAGGCTGGCAATACAAACACCATCATGGCGATAATCAACGCAGCCGCCACGACCATAATAATCACTGGATACATTAACGCACTTTTTACTTTGCGTTTAATAGATTCCGTTTTTTCCATGTATGTAGCCAATTTATCCAGCAAGCTATCCAACACACCGCCCGCTTCACCAGCTGCCACCAAACTACAGAATAACGAATTAAAATGTTTAGGATGCTTAGAGAAAGCATCTCCAAGCGAAGTACCTTGTTCAATATCCGAACGAATATTCATCAACAAATCAGTCATCGCAGGGTTAACGTGCCCTTTTGCCACAATTTCAAATGCTTGAAGCAAAGGCAAACCTGCTTTCATCATCGTTGCCAATTGACGAGCAAATACCGTGATATCTTTTGTTGTAATCTTCTTGCCGATTCTTCTTTTTTTAACGACCATGATTGATACAACTTGAATACCACTACGACGCAGCTTATCACGAGCTTCTTGTTCATTTTTAGCCGACACTTCACCTTTGACCATCTGGCCATCACTGCGCCGTTTGCCTTCAAAAGTAAAGCTTTTCCCAGCGACTTTCTTCGCGGTTTCCGCTTTTTTTATCTTAGCCATAATTTTCCCAAAGTTAATTAGTCATTTGTTTTAGCAGATACTTCTTCCAAAGAAGTAACGCCTTGCATTACTTTTAATAAACCTGCTCGACGCAAGTCAATCATCCCCTCTTCATAAGCAATATCCGCAATATCCACTGCGGTACCATTGTTCATGATGACACGCTGAATTGCTTCTGAAATTGGCATTAGTTCATATACGCCCGCTCGGCCTTTATAACCTCGACCACGACAATTATCACAGCCATTTGGAGCATATAATTTCCAATCCCCTACCAAATCTTCTTCCACAAAACCTTGACGCAATAAAGCTTCTTTTGGCGGTCTTTCCACTTCTTTTTTGCACGAACACAACCGTCTTAACAAACGCTGAGCAATAATTAAGTTCACAGAGCTGGCAATATTAAACGGTGCAACGCCCATGTTTAACATTCGTGATAATGTTGCTGGAGCATTATTGGTATGCAAAGTTGAAAACACCATGTGACCCGTTTGTGCAGCTTTAATTGAAATATCGGCTGTTTCCAAGTCACGAATCTCACCTACCATGATGACATCAGGATCCTGACGTAAGAAAGCTTTTAGTGCTGCCGAGAATGTTAGCCCCTGCTTATCATTCACGTTTACTTGGTTAATACCAGGTAAGTTAATCTCAGCAGGATCTTCTGCTGTTGAAATATTAATTTCAGGCTGGTTAATCACGTTCAAGCAACTGTATAACGTAACCGTTTTACCAGAACCAGTAGGCCCTGTTACCAACACCATGCCATAAGGTCGATGAATGGCTTCCATTAACATTTCATATTGAACTGGCTCAAAACCCAACTGCCCCAAATTGAGCGATGCAGCGGTTGAATCCAAAATACGCAATACAATTTTTTCGCCAAACAATGTCGGCAAGGTATTAACACGAAAATCAATGGCACGATCTTCAGTAACTTGTAATTTTAAACGTCCATCCTGAGGAACCCGTTTTTCTGAAATATCCATGTTACACATCACTTTCATCCGCGATGCTAACAAATCTTTAATCTGAATAGGCGGCTCAACTAACTCTCGTAGCTGACCATCCACACGCAACCGAACCCGTGCGTATTTTTCATAAAACTCAAAGTGAATATCCGATGCGCCTGTATTGATGGCATCTAGCAATACTTTGTGCACGAACTTCGCAATCGGTCCGTCTTCACTTTCGCCATCTGCATTAACAGTATTAATATCACCAGAGAATAACTCATCATTGCTAAGCGCTTCTAGAATATTAGAGCCTTCTTTACCATTAGAATCATCTAATAGTTTTAAAAGCTTATCGGCTTCTACTAAAATTAACTCAACTGTTAAACCTTCAGCAAAGACCAATTTTTGAAAAATACTGAGCAATGTTGGGTCCGCAACACACAAAAATAATCTGCGGCCACGTTTTTTTAATGGCATGCACAAATATTTGCGCATGTCTGATGGCTGAATCAAATCTTGTACAAAGTGCTCAGCATCCACATAATTTAAATCCAGAACTGGATACGAAAAAATTTGTGACAAAGCACCAGCCAAATAAGCAGGAGAAACTATCTTCTGCTCAAACAATGTTTTGATAATACTTGTGCCATTTTCTTTTGCTGCTGCTTCTATCGTTTTTGCTTGCTCGGTATTGACAACCTGCGCTTGCACTAACGTTCTTAACAATCCCAAACTCATATTTTTCCAGTCTGCCTTTAATACATATCACATCATAACCAATCATACGCCAGTTTAGTGCTTTATCCTTAACATGTAAAAAACAAATGTTAATCCTTTAACAGATGTCAATCTTTTACAACAGAATATTATAAAAGCATATCAAAAATTCATGAAATCAGGTAGACAGATGATCAAAAAGAATACTAGAAAAACCAAGTTACATTATCTCTAGGCAACAAAAAAGCCAGCTTTCGCTGGCTTTTTATAAAAGCATATTGATAACGTTTGATTAGAATACGTGTTTCAAACCAACGCCAGCAGCTTTTTTAGTCATTTTGATTTTTTCATTGGTTGTAGCATTATTACCTAAACCTTGACGCAACCAACCAGCAGAAACCAAAGCAGTAGTGCGTTTAGACAATGCATAGTCAGCACCAATTACAACTTGGTCATACTTAGAGTTGTCGATGTTATCACCATCAGTAGATTTGATTTTGAAGCCGTGAGCATAAGAGATACGAGGAGTTACCGCACCCATAGTGTAAGCAGCAGTCAAAGCCAATTCTTTAGTTTTGATACCTGTATCAGCGACTTTAGCACCATTATCGTTAATAAGACCAATTAGGCCCGTGCTGTCATTGTTATTGCCAGCATAGTTAACATTCAATGCATTTTGACTCAAGTAATCGTCAGAAGTTTCCCAACCTTTACCGTATTGGAAAGCC
>JASLFS010000032.1 GCA_030150505.1 Vitreoscilla sp.
ATTTAATGCTCAGTCTAATTGTAGGCTTGTTGCTAATCGCAAGCTAAAGCATATTTTTATTACCCATGGTGAAAGTAACAAGGTTTCTTCCATCAAGCCGATTCTTCGTATTTATGATCATGTGATTATGGCTGGCAAGCTTAGCTTAGAACGTTACTATAAAAGTGGATTGTTTGATGAGCATGATTATGCTACTGGTCGCCTGATCATGATGGGCGATACTTTTTTGGGCAACACGGGATTTGACCAAAGTGGAAAAGGGAAGCCCGCATTGTTTTATGCGCCTACTTGGGAGGGTGGTTTGGCTTCTGAAAATTATTCTAGCCTACAAAATGTGGATTTGGTACATGATGCTATTTTGCAATTTGCCAATCAATTGGGATTAAAAACCATTGTTATTCAACCACATCCCAATACAGGCCATCGATTAAGTAAATATTTGGGCATTTTGACTGATTTATTGTGTCGGCTATCAAAGCAGGGCTTTAAAGTGTATTTGCAGCCCAATTATATTGCATTGTCTTGGCAAGAAAAATACAAATTACATCGACATCATATTGAAATAATTAGCAACCTAAATGCTTTTTTTGCTAAGCATGCTTTAGTTGATCTTTCTGCGATGGAATTTCAATGTATGAATGAAAAAATCAATCATCATGTGTTTTATATAGGGCGTATGTTGAGAAAAGACATACCGAATATTCTTGATCAGAAGTATAGAATAGCAGGAATCAATCTTGAAAAAAATCACGTGACTATTAATAGCTTATTAGAAGATGGGGCTTATTTAAATGATGTGATTAATTTTTCAAAAAGTAAATTTATTAATATGAACAAAGGCCAGAGGGTTTTAGTCTTATCGCAAGAAATGCAATGAGGAATACATGAGTAAATTAACTAAATTAGTAAAAACGCCATCACTGTTTTTTTATGACTTTTTTTATAAAAGGTCACAGCCTTTTACGAATAATCAGTTTAGACAAAAAAAAAGTACAGATTTAATTATTTCTCAGATTAATCCATTTGGAAATTATCAATTTTATTATTATTGCGCAGAATCATTGGCCAGTGGCGGACATCATTTAAGTAGTTGGTTACCAGTATTTAACTCTTATGCAGCGAAGCAAAATATCGAATTTATTTTAATAATCCGCAATAAGGCATTATTTGATTGGGTTGTTTTTAATTATCCATATATTAATGTTGCCTATGCTCGAAGAGCTGTTGATGTGGAAAGTGTTATTGATATCTATCCTAATATTCGCCTTGCACTTTATTCTTCAGCCAGTATTAGCAATGGTCATTTAATTCGCTTTAATGATATTAAGCATGTTTTTATTGGTCATGGAGATAGTGAAAAAGCAGGCAGTGCCCATAAAGGATTGCGTTGGTTTGATGAAATTTGGACTGCAGGACAAGCTCATATAGATCGGTTTCACAACCTAGAAGGAGTGAGTTTTAAAGGGTTGGATTTCATTAAAGTAGGTCGTCCCACATTAAAAAAAATCTTAATCAATAGTGAGTCCTATGTTGCCCCTAAGTATGAAACATATAATATAAATATAATGTATTTACCGACTTGGGAGGGGGTTTTTGAAGCCCATCAGTATTTTTCTATCCCAATTGCTAAAGAAATTATTGAGCTATTAACATCTGATTTGGAATGCAATTTAGATGTAAAATTTCATCCCTATACCGGTGGGCGCAATGGGATTTATAAAGAATATATAACAACGATTAGTAACTATAAGGACACACAAGAGAGCTTTGGTATCATAGCTTCTGATATTAAAATAGTTGATATTATTCAAAATTATAATGTATTTATTTGCGATATTTCTTCTGTTGTGACTGAATGCTTAAGTTTAAATCGCCCCATTTTTTTATATAAACCCAAAGGTAGGGAAATAGATTTGGCAGTATCGAATATCGACTTTGATCAGTATTGTTATGTATTTTCATCTATTAACGAGTTGAAAGCCTTATTGATACAAGTTTTATCTGGGGATGATTATTTACAGCATAGTAGACAAGAGGCCATGGATTATTTTCTTGGGATGGAAGAAACGAAGCAAGATAAAATGTTGGAATTATTATCGTCAATAATATGATTATTTTCTCAAAAGGCATCAAAAAACTCTCCAATCTACAAATTTTAGTAGCCTCAAATAGTGATACTAAAGCTGTTCTTGGCTGGGGAAATAAACCTAATACAGCAAAACCTCGTGCTTATGCTATTAAGCACGAGGTTTTGCTGTATTGGTGGATACGAGAAGCTATTCAGCGCTTTTGCAAACACATAAAAATAAGTTTTATTTTTTAGAAATTTATCCAGATGTTATAAAACATCATTGCTCGAGCATACGAGTTTGTTGCTTTGGGAGAAGACTTGATTCCATCTTTGTCATTGGGGCATGGATTTTGAAAGTTATCATAAATAATATTAATATATTAAGTTGAAATTCTCAGAAAATATTAGGGATAAATTTTTCTTATTCGTTCCAATTAGACAGTTAAAATGATTTTTGTATTTATATGATAAGGTTTTGATGATGGCCTAGATATAGAGGCAATCTATTAGAGTAATTTTTGATTCATTTATATGACATTTGGATCTTTATGATTGGTGGTAGTATAACAATAGCAAATTATTTATATATAAATAATTTGCTATTGTTATTTATATTATTTGTTAAATAGATTATCGGTTAAATTTTTTTAGTTAGCCCATTGAAATTAGGTTGTTTTTAAAATAAATGGATTATTTTTAATAATGATTGTAAAATATCATAAAGTGGATAAAAATATTATATATGTATTTGTTATTCATGTTAGATGATATTTTGATTTCATAATTGGTAGTATTGTTATCCATGATTTTTCTGAAAATTAATATCTGGAAACTCATATTTTAAAGTAGGTCAAGGTTTTGAGTATAAGTACATTATTTTCAGGTTTAGCAGTCCAAAAAAGAGTGGTGCATGCTCTGTTTTTAAGAGAGCTTAAAACACGATTTGGTAAATACCGACTTGGGTATTTTTGGGCACTATTGGAGCCTTTGGCTCAGTTGCTAATCTTAGTGTTTATTTTTGGTGTCCTGATGAATAGGGCGAAGCCTGATATTTCGTTTTTGGTGTTTTTGGTGTGCGGCATTGTACCTTGGTTTGTGTTTTCAAAAATTACATCACGTTCAATTGCGGCCATTGAAAGCAATAAAGGTTTATTTTCATATCGGCCAGTGCATCCTATTGATGCTTTGTTGTCTCGAGCCTGTTTAGAAATGCTCATTTATTTTTGGGTGTATATGTTTCTAATGGGTGTTTTGTATTTAAAAGGTGAGTTTTTTACCTTTATTGACTTCCCTAAAGTCATGCTTGTTTTTGCTTCTGTTTTTATCTTGTCAGTGGGCATCGGGCTGATTTTTATGGTCATTGGCCATGCTTTTCCCGAAGCGCAAAAGTGGTTACCCATTGTGAATCGACCATTGTATTTTTTGAGTGGCGTAATGTTTCCGTTATCACTCATTCCGATGGAATACCATAAATGGTTGGATTGGAATCCATTGGTACACGCTTTTGAATTGTTAAGAAAAACCGTTTCTCCTGGCTACCATGCTTTGCCATCAATGAGTTTGGCATATTTATTGGTTTGCTCAGTCTGTGTTTTTGCTTTTGGATTGATTTTATATAAAGGTCGCGAGCCTGCGATATTGCGCTCATGATAGAAATTAAAAACTTAACTAAGTCTTATAAAACGCCCAATGGTCGTCATTATGTTTTTAAAGATTTGAACTTAATTTTACCTAGCCATAAAAGCATTGGCTTTTTAGGGCGCAATGGTGCTGGTAAATCCACGTTGTTGAGAATGATTGGTGGGATGGATCGCCCCGATAGCGGTCAGATTATTAGTGATGGCAAGATTTCTTGGCCGGTTGGTTTGGCCAGTGGTTTTCAAGGCAGTATGACTGGTAGAGAGAATGTGAAGTTTGTTGCTCGTTTGTATGCAGAAACCAGTGAGCTATTGGAGAAAGTGGCTTTTGTTGAGGAATTTGCTCAGCTAGGGAAGTACTTTGATATGCCGATTAAATCTTATTCTTCAGGCATGCGGTCGCGGTTGGGCTTTGGTTTATCGATGGCGTTTAAATTTGATTATTACTTAATTGATGAAGTGACCGCTGTTGGTGATGCGAAATTTAAAAAAAGAAGTGCTGAGCTGATTAATAAAAGAAGAGAAGAGAGTCAGTTTTTAATGGTTTCACACAGTATGAATGACTTAAAAAGATTTTGTGATGTTGCAGTGTTAGTAGGGCGTGATGGCGTAGCGCTTTTTGATGATGTGGAACAAGGAATAAAAGCTTATCAAGCTGATGAGCGGTTATAAGATTCAATGGAAAATCCAAACGAAAAACCCGATCAAACGACGGAAGTGGTTACTCAAACTGCAGATATTGATGCAGCCAAAGATGCACCTATCAACAATGAGCAATCTAATCAAACTGACTTACCTCATGATTCAGTGGATACAGACGAGGCTACACAGCAGGTTGGTGCTATTCCTGCCATTAAGCAGAAAAAAACAATGCGATTGCGCCTTAAGCAACTGATGCAGAAAATCAGGTTGATGCTGTGCAAATTGCTTCGAGCCAGCCAAAAACGGATTTTGTTGCTAGTGCTGATTGTTTTGCCTGTTCTATTGGCTTCTTTGTATTTGTTTGTTTTGGCCAAAGACCGCTATGTTAGTGAATCTATTGTCATTGTTAAACAAGCGGATGGTGCTGGAATGGCCAATCTAAATCTGGGCACTTTATTGGGCTCAGGCTCATCCACCATGCGTGAAGATGCCATGTTATTGCAACAGTATATTTTATCGCCTGACATGTTAAAGAAAATGGATAAAAAGCTGAACTTAAAAAAAGCTTTTGCCAATTCAGGCTGGGATGTATTGGAACGCTTACCCAAAGACATTAGTTTTGAAGACTATCTTGATTATTATCGCAGTAAAGTTTCGATTGTTTTTGATGAAAAAACATCGGTACTCACTGTTAGTACACAAGGATTCACGCCTCAATTCTCACAGAAATTCAATCAAGTTGTTTTGGCGGAAAGTGAAAGTTTTATCAATGAGCTTTCTCATAAAATTAGCCGTGAAGAAATGCAGTTTGCTAATCAAGAAGTGAATCGCTCTTATCAGCAATTACAAGTGGCGAAAGAAAACGTTTTAATCTTTCAAAATGAAAACAATATTGTTGATCCCAAAGTTCAAATTGAAATCACAACCCGATTGGTCGCTGACCTACAAGCTAAAAAAGCACAGCAAGAAGCAGAGCTTTCTAATTTGTTAACGTATTTGCAAGATGATACGCCACAAGTGGTTGCTGTTAAAAACACCATTCAGTCATTACAAAGCCAGATAGAGAAAGAACAATCTGCTTTGACATCGGTTGCGGATGAGCAATTGAATCAAAAAATGGCGGAATTTGAAGAACTCAAGGCCAAAGTGCAATTTGAAAGTGATTTATACAAATTGGCTTTGACTGCCCTTGAAAAATCTCGTGTTGAAGCCGCTAAAAAAGCCAAAAGCTTATCGGTTATTAGTCAGCCTTATTTACCTGAAGACCCTACTTATCCTCAAAAGTGGTACCGCTTATTGACCGTGTTACTGGTGTGCGTACTGGCTTATGGCATGGTGAAAGTGGCGGTATCGATTATTGAAGATCATAAAACTTAATATGAAAAATAATATTTTAATGCTTGGCTTGTTAATGAGTTTTACTGCACATGCTCAGATGGCGTTGCCAGATAAAGTCATGACGGGTAATAACTTTCATCAGGCTAGCCCACAAAATCAGCAAGTGAATCAACAACAATTGCAGCAACAAGCGGGTGCACCAATGCCCGCGATGAATGAAACATTGCCATTGGTTAATCACAGCCGGATGTTTGGTGCCCAACTGTTTAATGGCATGTTTAGAAATGCCATTGGTTCGGGTTTTAACAGCGGTTATATGGTTAATCCCGGTGATCAAATTGTGTTGAGAATGTGGGGCGCTTACGTTTTTGATGGACAATTGGTGGTGGATCCACAAGGTAATATTTTTATCCCCAATGTTGGACCCGTCAAAGTATCAGGTGTTAGCAATGGGCAGCTTAATGGCATGATTAAATCCGCCATTAGCCGAGTTTATCGTGCCAATGTTGAGGTGTATGCGGCATTGGGACAAGCTCAACCTGTGAAAGTATTTGTCACCGGGTTTGTGAGCCAACCAGGCTTGTACGGTGGTATTTCGTCAGACTCGGTGTTGTCTTATTTGGATAAGGCAGGTGGCGTTGATCCTGAACGTGGTAGCTATGTTGATATTTTGGTTAAAAGAAATAATCAAGTGGTTGGTCGTGTCAATCTCTATGAATTTTTGCTTTCAGGCAGCCTGAATTCTGTTCAGTTGCGTGATGGTGATGTGGTGATGGTTCAACCTCGTAAACACACATTTTCGGTAAGTGGCGATGTGTATAACAGCTATGACTTTGAATTTGAACAATCAAACCTGAGCTTAAGCCGTGCTTTGCAAGTTGCAAGACCCAAGCCAGGTGCCACTCATGTGAGCATTATTAGAAGACAAGGCACAGAAAAGCGCAGCGAATATTACCCAATTAATGAAGCTTACAATGTTGTTTTACAAGATGGCGATAGTTTGGTGGTCACGGCTGACCGCTATGCAGGAACCATTCAAGTGCGCATTGAAGGTGCACATTCTGGTGAGCATGCATTGGTTTTACCTTACGGCTCAACCATGCAGGAAGTCTTAAACAGAATTAATGTCAATTCCATGTCAAAAGTCGATTCTATTCAACTGTATCGAAAATCAGTGGCGGTGCGACAAAAAGAAATGTTGGATGTCTCGCTACAAAAACTAGAACAAGCCAGTTTAACATCCTCTTCCGTGACCCGAGAAGAGGCCGAATTGCGTGCGCAAGAAGCACAAATTATTGCCAAATTTGTAGAGAAAGCTCGCTTAATTGAGCCCAAAGGGCAAGTTGTACTCACCGCCAAAAACATGAACACAACCTTGCTAGAAGATGGTGATGTTATTCATATCCCAGAAAAATCTTCCTTGGTAACCATTCATGGTGAAGTGATGTTTCCAAATGCTGTGAGCTGGGACCAAAGCTACGATGTTGATGATTACATTGAAAAAGTAGGCGGTTATGCACAAAGCAAGAAAAAATCACGCGTTATTGTGATTCATCAAAATGGTGAATCAGCAAATGCAAAAAACAATACCAAAATTGCAGCTGGTGACGAAATTATGGTGTTACCTGAAGTGAAAACCAAAAGCGTAGAAGTAACACGCGGTATTTCACAAATACTGTATCAAATTGCAGTCGCAGCAAAAGTGGTTTTTGGTTTGTAATATAGATATATGGTTATGTGATTGGTTATGAAAAAAATAAAAAAATTTCTTTTAACGCCTGGTATTTTTCTTAGAGATTATTTTAATAAAAGATATCCTTATGTGCATAATGAGCAGCTGTGTGAAGAAGATCATGAGTCAATTGTTATTGAAAATAACTTGAAACTGATTCAATTATCATTTGGTGATGCATCTTTTGATGTCGATATCGTATTTACATGGGTTAATGATCAAGATGCATCCTGGCAAAAACAATTTAACCAATTTTCTCATCAAGTTGATTCCGATAAGTTGGGGAAATATGCGTTAGATAAAGCCCGTTTTGAGACTCATAATGAATTATATTTCGCTTTAAGG
>JASLFS010000038.1 GCA_030150505.1 Vitreoscilla sp.
AATCAAACATTATCAAATTTAAAAAATAGAAATTTCCACAAAGCCACTATTAATCGGTGGCTTTTTAAAATTAGCCAACGGCTGTTAATTCTCACGAGTTGATAGCCGTTTGTTTTTTGGAGAACGCATTATGAAAATTCAATTACATTACTGGCTAGGCGCTGCTGCCCTAGCCTTTTTTATTGGCTATATACCTAACTTAGGCTCTCAGCCGATTGAGCAGCCTAGTGTTGATGGACAGCAAACAGAAATTAATGAGTGGGTTCTTCAAACTGAACAAGCCGCTCTTGATGCTTATTACAACATGAGCGACGCAGAACGAATGAAAGGTCCTGTTTATGAGTAGTGTAAATAAAGTTATTTTACTTGGTCGCCTTGGGCGTGATCCTAATGTTCGTTATTTGCCTGATGGCAAGCCTGTTGCATCGTTTGGATTGGCCACCACAGAACAATGGAAAGATAAAAATGGGGAGAAGCAAAGTCGCACCGAGTGGCACCAAATCAAACTATTTGGCCGGCTTGCTGATATTGCAAGCCAATACCTTAAGAAAGGCTCACTCGCCTACTTTGAGGGCCGTATTGAGTCAGAAGAAGGTACTGATAGCCATGGTGTGACTCGACGCTATTACAACATTGTCTGCCATGAAATGAAAATGATAGGTGGCCAATCCAACGATGGTGCCCAAAACAGTAATGAGCCAACACCAGCGCCACCAGGCAGAAGCAGTAATACGAGCCCAGTGGTAAATGACCTAAACGATGAAGATATTCCTTTTTGAGGGCAACATGGACACGATTGAACAAGTATTTAATTTTGTGAATAACCAGCAGTTTGTCACGTCAGAAAGTATTGCTGATGCGCTGGAGCTGGGCTTGGCTCAAGTGATTAAAGCCTTGGTTATCCTATCTAGTGACAAGTTGGTTAATTCTCGCTTTATTGGCTTGGACATCATCTACTACGGCAAAGGTATGGAATGGCCAGCTTTACAAATACGGCCTACCTGATAGTGATGGTTTACCAGGTAATGACGATTTTGGCTGGCCTTGGTCGGAATGGGAAAACGAAGCCAAGCAAGCATTTTCGAAACTATGGCAATCAATTTACCAAAACTGGGATGCAAATCCTTGGGTATGGGTTGTAAATTTTGAAGTTTATGAGGTGTTGAAATGACTATCTTTGGCGATTCATTAGCTTTTCGACTAAATAAATAATTGATAACGGGAAGAGCGAGAAGCTTGTTAAAGTCATAAGTATCAGAATATAAACAGCAATACCATTCCACATAAAATTAGTTATAAATAAAAGGATTGTTATAACTGGCCAAACAACAAATAAGGAAATAGAGAAAGTAGCAGATTCGTGAATATTAAATTTTCGAAATAAAGCCAATAAACAATATGATACAAAAATACACAAAGGAATCGCAATGATATATGCAGCAAAAGCAGACCCTTTGGCAGTGCCATGCTGCTCTGTATAATCTATTGTATTCTCAAAGTTAGATATTCTCGATAATAAATATCCGAAAAAAGTAGTCGGTACCAAGGTAATTATTATCGATGAAAAAAAATTATTTAATCTTTTCAAAATCATACCATTCACATAAATACATAGCCCCATTATAGGGGCTTTTTTCATTGGAGCAAAGGCAATGAAACATTATTTCAACACCATTCGACGGCAACAAGAACGCATTCTATTCAAAGGCTTGCCTTACCACAAAAACGAAAAGAAAGCCGAACTGCAAAAACGTCGTGAGCAGGTGGCGCTAGATCGTCGACACAAAGAGCATTGCAAGAGCTTGTACTTATAAGCAGCTTCGGCTGTTTTTATTAAGGATTAATCATGAAGAAAGAATATGCCTTGTACCGTGGCGATGACATGATAGCCATTGGTACTATTGCCGAATTAGCAAAAGCGCGCGGCGTGAAAGAAGATACGATTCGATTTTATGGCGCGCCAATATATCAAAAACGAGGACGCGGAACAAATGGAAAACGGCTCGCTTTAGTAAAATTAGAAGATTAAACCCACTTCGGTGGGTATTTTTTTGGAGTGAAGATTATGGAAGTAGAAAGCAAATTAGAATTAACGCCAGTTTTAGAAAATAAATATATTCTATGGTCTGTTGATGTTTTGTCTCAGGTTACTGGGCTTGGTCGCACTGCGATTTATGATGCTATTAAAAAGGATAATTTCCCAAAACCTTTGCGTGTTGGATCACGACGCAGCATGTGGCGAAAGTCCGATGTACTTGCATGGATTGACTCTCGACCACAGCACCTTGAATTAAAAACAAATTAAAATGGGCTTATTCTTTGAATTTCTCAATCAAAGCATTGACTTCATTAGCCCAGAACGTCAATGCTTCATTTCTTTGTTTTAGCATTAACGCCCTATTGTATGCCTGTTCTGTTTTATCGCCAGATACATGGGCTAATAATGCTTCTAAAACATCTTTTTGAAACTTCCCTGTTTCTGTCAAACAAGTGCGAGCCAAGCTTCGTAATCCATGAGCGGTAGTATTAAGGCCATTTTTACGCAACACCAAGCGTGGCGTTTCTTTGCTCATTGGTTTATCAAAAGTCATTCCCTCAAAAAGATAAATACCATTTACATTGTGTAGTTTTATTTGCTCTAAGAAATCCAATAACAATGGATTCAATGGCACAATATGTGGTCTTTTCTTCTTCATTCGCTCGGGTGGAATGACCCACTGTTTATTCTCTAAATCAATTTCATCAAATGTAGCCTCACAAGTCTCATTAGGTCGAGTCATGGTCAGTAGCTGCCAATATAACGCCAACTTGGTTGTTGTGCTCATTTTCCCTTGCTCGAGCGTTTGAATAAGGCTTGGCAATTCTGATGGCTCAAGTGCGTCAAAATGCTTTGACTCATGCTTTTGAAAAGTCTTGGCGCCAATGGATGCGACTGGGTTCATATCAACAAGTCCACAGCTAATCGCATAATCAAACATGATTTTAAGGCCATATTTGGTGCGCCTTAAATATTCCAGCGCCCCACGGTCTTCAAATACTCTCAGTGCATTCACAACGTGCACCGGGCGAATCTCCCTAACGTCCTTGCTTTTTAAATCGACAAATACATTAACCTCAATCGCTCTTTGAACCTGTGCGCCATATCGCTTGGATACTGTTGGCTGCCAGCGCTTAAGCCAATCATAAAATACATTCTCAAAAATATATTCTTTATCCACCCCTTTTTTTGGGGTGGCATCTTCGCCGTGTGCAAGACGTGTTCTTACCTCTTCACGCCATTGACGCGCCTCAGCCAGCCCAAATTCAGGATAATTACCAAGGTAGGCAGTTTTACGTTTGCCATCTTGTCGGTAGTCCATTCCCCACTTCATCAAGCCACTTGGATGAACAAAAAGCACTAAACCACCACCATCGTTTAGCTTGTAAACTTTTTCTTTGGGTTTTGCTGCTTTAATCTTGGAAAACGTAAGCGGTACAATAACTTTAGCCATTTTGGAGTTAAGATTTCCGAGTTGATTTATCTTAACTCCAATCTTAACTCCAAAAAGATTTAATGTAAACGTATCATAACGGACTAAAACGAACAAAAATAAACACAATATATTGATTTTAAAGAGATTTACGACAGAAGCGGACGTAAAAAAACACCGCTAAACGGTGCATTGGCGGAGAGGAAGGGATTCGAACCCTCGATACGTCATTAACGTATACACGCTTTCCAGGCGTGCGATTTCAACCACTCATCCACCTCTCCAAACGGCTATCCCTAAATAAAATAGGCTAACCACGCTACAATAAAAATTGTAGGCGATAATTATACTAATACCCCAAAATATAAGCAACACAACATTGTATTATTCATAAAAAATAATACTTTACCTTTATTGCTTAATTGTTTCTATGTATTATCTCATGACTAAACTTTTTAATTATATATAAATGTCGTGAAAAAAAAATTACTTATCTTATTATCAAGCCTATTCTTAAGTGCCTGTACCACTGTTCAATACCAGCCATTGCCTCCTATCGAAAAAGTTGATTTAAAATCTGGATATAGATTATCTACCGCTCTTTATAAAAACAAAATTAATAATAATAGTAATGATGTTCTGATGATTATGTCTTTTTCTGGTGGTGGCACGCGTGCGGCTGCTTTAGGTTATGGCGTTTTAGAAGAATTATCACGAAACAAATTGCCTCATCTAGGCAAAGATATTTCGATGGCGGACCAAGTAGATTTGGTTTTCGGGGTATCTGGGGGCTCAATATTGGCTGCGGCTTTTGCCTTAGAAGGAAATAATATTTTCTATAGTTTTGAGCGGCAGTTTTTAAAGCTCAATCTACAAAAACAGTTAATGAAACAAATATTTACCATATCCAACGTATCTAGATTGGTGTCTCCTGAGTTTGGTCGTGGTGATTTATTGCAAGAACAATTAAATTTATATTTATTTCGTGGCGCCACTTTTGCTGATTTAGAAAAAAATCGCAAGGGACCTTTCGCTGTTATTGGTGCCACAGATATGGGAACTGGCTATAAATTCGATTTTACCCAAGAAAAATTCGATATTATGTGCTTAAATTTAAGTAAACTTCCCATTGCTCGTGCCACAGCCGCTTCTAGTGCAGTTCCTCTGATTTTCGCACCGATTACCTTGAATAACGAAGCTGGTAAATGCAATTACGAAGTGACAAATATACGAAAGAAATCCGTTAATATTTCTGGTACAAAAGAGCAACAGGATACTGCTAAACGAAATTTTTTAGCTGAAATTGAGACATATAATGACAGCCAAAAACGACCTTATATTCATTTAATAGATGGTGGTTTAACAGATAACTTAGGTATTCGAGCGCTATTAGATGCAATGTATATATTTGATGGCCGAGATTTACTACAGCTTTATAATAATGGAAAACTACCCAAAGAAATCATTATTGTAAATGTGAATGCTCAAACAGAAATGGGAATGACCATTGATAAAAGTGCCAAAATCCCTAAAACAAGGGAAGTAATTGATGCCATTATTAATATTCCCATTGATGTACAAACTCAAACCAATTTAACATCTTTGAAAAATATTCATCAGGAATGGAATTTAAAAGAAGAGCAATTAGCAAAAGAAACTGGGTCCACACCAATTAAAATGCACTTGATTAGTTTAGAACTAAAAGACATTCAAGATGAAAACTTGCGTCAATATCTATTACAGATTCCAACCAGTTTCTATTTACCCAGTGAAGATATTGATAAGTTACGTGATGCTGGATCTGCTCTTTTAAGACAATCAGAAACGTTTAAAGAATTACAAAAAGAGTTGGATTCAAAAATCCAATAATATTTTGATGCATTAAAATAAATCCCTTTATAATGCTAAAAAACATTAATGCTAGGATGCAATATGAATGATACCTTCAATAATCAGCTATTTTTCTTAATTAAAGCGCTATTTTATAAACAAGTAGCAGCAACAGAATCAACTGCAGAATTTAATGGTTTAACAGTATCTGAGTTAACAAATTACCTACAAGATACATATAAATCTTTTTCTAAGCAAAAAGTCATTACTAGCGATAACAAAGACATGTATAAAAATGTCTTATGTGCAAGCGAAGAAACTTATACTGAAATTCTAAAAACACTGTTTCCTGCTCTTGAGTTTCAATTATTTATGCTTTCTCAAATAGCTGACGATGTTTATTTCAAATTAAACAATGGCATTTTCAAAGAGTTTATTTACTACAGTATTGATAAAAATAAAGAAATAGATGAAAGCAAACTAAACCAATTAATTGGTCGCGTGGTGGAAATTGCTACGCAATAAAAAATAGATATAAAAAAACAGCCATTTTTTTAATGGCTGTTTTTTTGTGGCATTTTAACTGTTTAATGATTCCATGCGAATCATCACAATTGGTGCTGTAACACGCTCAAAATTCTCAATAGCTTGCATAGCAGCTTTAACATTTTTTTCAAGTGCGGTATGAGTTAAGATAACAATCTCAGCATTAACTGATTGATTATTTTCATTAAAACCCTTTTGAATCAATGCTTCAATTGAAATATTGTATTCAGCTAATACACTAGAAATTTGAGCCAAAACGCCAGGCTCATCGGCTACCTGAACACGCAAGTAATAACTACTAATAATTTCGTCCATTGGCAAAACAGGCATGTCTTTCACTTGACCAGCTTGGAATGCCAAATGTGGAACACGATGCTCTGGATCTGCCGAAATTAAACGACTAACATCAATAATATCTGCAACAACCGCACTGGCAGTTGGCAATGCGCCTGCGCCTGCGCCGTAATGCAATGTTGCGCCAACCATATCGCCTTTAACCAGAACCGCATTCATAACGCCATTCACATTAGCGATTAAGCGACTTTCTGGAATCAAAGTTGGATGAACTCGCAATTCAATGCCTTTTTCCGTTTTACGGGTAATGCCCAATAATTTAACACGGTAACCAAGTTCTTCAGCGTAAGAGATATCTTTGCCTTCTAGCTTACTAATTCCCTCTAAGTAGCATTTCTCAAAGCTGACAGGCGTACCAAAAGCCAAAGCTGACATAATGGTAATTTTATGGCCAGCATCATGTCCTTCAATATCAAATGTTGGATCTGCTTCAGCATAACCCAGTTTTTGGGCTTCCTGGAGAACATCGGCAAAATCACTGCCTTTTTCACGCATTTCACTTAAGATAAAGTTACTTGTGCCATTAATAATGCCAGCAATCCATTCAATATTATTTGCAGCCAATCCTTCTCGCAATGACTTGATAATAGGAATACCACCAGCCACAGCTGCTTCGAACATGACAACAACGTTTTTTTCTTCGGCCTTAGCAAAAATTTCATTGCCGTACTCTGCCAATAATTTTTTATTTGCAGTCACAACGTGTTTGCCATTTTCAATCGCTTGAAGAACCAAATCTTTTGCTAGCGTACTTCCACCAATCAATTCCACCACGATATCGATTTCTGGATGATTGACTACAGCAAAGGTGTCTGTCGTTAATATAGTCGTTTCAGGGCAAATACCTTGCATTTGATCCAAATGACGACTTGCTGCCATGAAAATATTGATATCACGACCCAAACGGCGAGAAATCTCTGATGCATTTTGTTGTAATACTTTGGCAGTTCCACCGCCAACAGTACCCAAACCAAGAATACCGATATTAATTGGCTTCATTTACACTCCTTGTTCAGCCTTTTATGCTTTGTTAGTATTGAGTAAGTTAAACATAACATCCTAGCTTAAATAGGTTAAAATTGCACTCACTTTACACATTTAAAAGAGGTTTATCATGGAGTTCACTGAACACAAAGGTGAAAATTTAATTAACATTGATAATTACGAAAATGAAAAAATTATTATTAATGAACAAGCCCATGATGGCGTATTGGCGCTATATGGCGAACAACTAGAACAAGCATCAATTCACTCTTTTTCTCAATTAAATGAAGAATTCTTTCAAGAAACATTTAACAGCGAAGTATTGCCTGAAATTATTTTAATTGGTACTGGGCTGACCCAACAATTTCTTCATCCAAGAATTACTGCTTTTTTATCACAAAAAGGCATCGGCGTTGAAGTCATGGCAACTGCACCGGCTTGTCGAACTTTTAATATATTACAAAGTGAAAATCGTAAAGTTTGGGCCTTGTTATTCACTCAATAATTGAAAACAACCAAATAACAAACAATGTAAGACAAGCAAAATTTGCTTTGTTATAATGCTAGCCAATTTTTATTAATCCTGTGGTTCGAAATCCTCCCACAATAAAAAACTAAGGAATAATCATGCGTTCAACAGATTCGTTAGACGGCGTTACCTTACTTGGTCAAAATGGCACGACTTACCAAGATACTTATCACCCTCAAGTTCTAGAAACTTTTAATAACCTACATCCGAATAATGACTATTTGGTAAAATTCATTTGTCCAGAATTTACTAGTTTATGTCCAATTACGGGACAACCTGACTTTGCTACGATTCATATTGCCTATGTACCTAATCAAAAAATGGTTGAAAGTAAGTCATTAAAACTTTATTTATTCAGCTTCCGCAATCAAGGTGATTTTCATGAGGATTGCGTTAATATCATTAAGAAAGATTTGGTGAAATTAATGCAGCCTAAATACCTTGAAGTAACAGGTGTATTTACCCCTCGTGGCGGGATTGCAATCCATCCATTTGCCAACTATGGCGAACCTGGCAGCATTTGGGAACAAAGAGCAAGCGAGCGTTTATTAAACCAAGCTTTTAATGCTTCAGTATAAGGATTCTCATGCAATCCTTACAATTAAGCTTAAATAGCGAACAATATCGCAAAGCATTGTTGTGGCTATCTTTTTGGCACATTACAGTTATTACAGTCAGCAACTATTTGGTTCAGTTCCCATTCAGTATTGGTTTCATTGACAGTACCTGGGGAGCATTTACCTTCCCCTTTATTTTTATTACCACTGATTTAACAGTTCGTATTTTTGGCTCATCATTGGCAAGAAAAATTATTTTTTATGTCATGATGCCAGCCTTATTAATATCCTATGTTCTATCAGTTTTGTTTCATCAAGGACAATGGCAAGGCTTCTCAACATTAGCCAGCGTCAATACGTTTGTTGCCAGAATTGCCTTAGCCAGCTTTTCTGCATATGTTGTTGGCCAATTAATGGATATCACGGTCTTTAACCGCTTAAGACAATTACCACAATGGTGGGTTGCACCATTTGCTGCAGCCATTATTGGCAATGCCATTGATACTTTGGTTTTCTTCGCTGTTGCTTTTTACCAAAGTACCGATGCATTCATGGCGGCTACTTGGCCTAAGATTGCTTTGATTGATTATGCTGTTAAAATTCTAATTTGTAGCTTATTCTTCTTACCATTATATGGAATTATGCTGAATATTTTACAAAGAAAATTAATCACCACAAAGGCATAAGCTGCCTTGTGGCGATATCAATAATGCCATTTCATAGAAACAGCATATACAAAAAAAGCCAATTAAATAGAATTGGCTTTTTTTACAGCAATCGACCCAAATTTAAAGAACCAGAATCCCCATACCCCTCAATCAGAGATTCAATTTCATTTAAAGTATTCCCATAAATACTAAGTGCTAAACGCTTCTCATTCCCTACTAATTCTCGAGAAGACTCTATTTCTTCATATTGCTTTAAAATAGCATGTTTAAGAGTTAAAAGATTTTGCATAATTTTCCCCTGATACATATCTTTATAGTATTAAAATGAAAATAAGCCAGTCTAACGACTGGCTTATTTCTTTTATGGGCGATGAGAAGAAGCTAATCCATCACCATTTCCTGTTAATAAATACTGTACCGTATCTTTCACACTTTTAATTTTTGGCCCAAATGGCAAAGGATCTTTTCCACGGAAAAATAAGCCTTTATTGACTTCTCCACGCCATGCTGCGGCTAATTTCAAATCAATACAAAATTGTCCGATTTTTTCTAATCCATCACGCAAACCACAAACAGATAAACAATTAATACCTTGTGTACAGCGTCTTTGATCAGCCTTGGCATTATTTTGTAGAATTTCTTCACGCTTTAAATAACTTTTCAAGAAAGGTGTCATGACGCCACGAGCAGGTAAACCTGCCACAGACATAAACTCAACAACTTCTTCCTTTTCGGCACCCGCTAATGTGTTTTTAAAATTAATATGAGCATCGCCTTCTTCTGTTACTGCAAATGCTGTACCAATTTGGACTGCCGAAGCGCCCCACTCTTTTAGTGCTTGGGTTACTTTGCCAAAATGCGCCATGCCACCAGCCAACACAAATGGAATTTTTTCGCTTTCCAAGCCTAATTTTTTAATTGTCTCTAAAGCTTCATCAATCACTCGTTTAAATTCATAACGCTCGTCATCTAACCCTTGCACAGTTGCTGCACCTAGGTGTCCAGCTGCATGATTAGGATGCTCAATAATAATGGCATCCGGCAAGCGATTTTTTTTCATCCAACGCTTTAATACGATACCAATACCGCGTGATTCTGAAAGAATCGGAAACAATGATACTTCTGGGTGATTTTCTGTTAGGTCTGGCAAATCCAAAGGCAACCCTGCTCCCATTACAATAGCATGAGCACCCGATTCGCAAGCTTGGCGAACCAAGGCTTGATGATCTTTAACAGCTTTCATCACATTGACAGCAATCATGCCTCTGCCTTCTGATAATTCTAAAGCCGATTTAATTTCACGATCCAATGCAATTCGGTTCAATCGATCGTAGTTATCTTGTTCTGGTTTTTCTTTCGACATTGCCAATAAATCTTCATGCAGATGGCGTAAATCAACGCTCGCAATAGTACCAATGCCGTTTTCTCTAGCAACTGCACTAGAAAGCTTTGAAGCAGAGATACCGACACCCATGCCACCTTGTACAATCGGGATTAACTCTTTGTCTCTAATAACCAAAGGTGAAAATTGGTGTTGCATAACTTTGTATCCTAATCTGTGTATGTTAATTATAAGCAAGTGCTTAAGAAAATTTATGAAAAACTGCTTACCATAAGCTGCGATAGCGGCTATGATTTGGAAGTTTCTCAAAAAGCACATACAATGTTACTGTGTATATATTGATTATAGCGCTAGACTCTTTAAAAGACTAGAGTTTTTATTCTATTTTTTTATTTAATTATTTTAAGTTGTTACATGATAACTTTTATTTACTTTAATGCAACTCATGAAACAACTACAATAAACCTACTCTGATTCAGATTTGGGCAATCTATTCCATGAAAAAATCTTTAACTTTAGTGCTGTTAAGCCTTATAGCAGTTTTGGTCTTAATTTTCGGAGCACTTCCCTTTTACTTAGGCATCAAAGCCGAGGAAACCCTTAATGAGCAATACAAGCTGCTCAGTGAAAACTCTTTTATTGAAGTAACAGAACATACTTACAACCGTAGCTGGTTTTCTGCCGAAGAAAAAACAACTATTCGTCTAAAACCACAGTTTATTCAACCTTATACCCAGTCATTACCTGAAAATTTATCAACAATAGCAACATCATCTATTACTTTAGTTAACAAAGTAAAGCATGGTCCCTTTGCTGATGGTAAATTTGCACGAGCTGTTGTTAATACGCAAATCGAATACAGTGATGATGTCGATAAAAACTTAAAACGTTTTTTTGGCGACCAAAAACCATTGAGTATTAACAATACATTGAACCTATTTGGTGGCGGTACTGTTGATATTACAATGCCTAGTTTTGATTACGAAGAACTTTCTGGTATCAAGATTGTATGGCAAGGTTTAAACAGTCAGATTGACTATAAAGGCAACTTCGATGCCTATAAAATTTTAGCTGAAAGTCCTGACTTAAAAATTACCTTGGCCGATAAAGGTGAAGTGAGCTATGGCAAACTGAAATACACATCATGGACAGAACAAAGCGACTCTAACCTTTCTGTTGGTAATAGCCAATTTAACTTAGGTAGCTTTAAAATCCAATGGAATGAATCACTTGATTACAACATTCGCTTGAATGAACTAATCAATATGATTACTGACTTACAAATTGGTGCGTTTATTAATCCTACAGGCAGCCTAGAAGCCAATAGCGTGATGCTTTCAGGCGTTGAATTTACAACTTCAATGGAAGAAAAAGATAAATTCATCAATGCCAAAGGCGCTTTAAAATTTGCTGAGCTAAAAATGGGCAAGGAACAATATGGTCCTTTGGATTTGTCGATTACTGCTGAACATTTAGATGCGCCGAGTTTATTTGCCCTACGTAGCAAAATTACAGAGATTGGCAGTAAAGGTTTATCCAATGAAGAGTTGCAAGACCAAATTGTTGAAGCAGCTCGAAATGAAGGTTTACCGTTGTTTACAAACAATCCTAAATTTAAGATTAACCAATTTAACCTAACCCTTCCTGAGGGCGATTTTAAAGCATCTGGTTACCTTGCATTTAATCAGCTAACCAAAGATGATTTGGAAAATTTCAGCCAAATGATTGCTAAAACTGAAGCAGAATTTGATATTTCTTCACCACAAAGAATTATTGAAATTCTGGCTGAAAACCAAGCATCTAAGCTATTTAGCATTGATCCTGAAATGGAAAATGCTCCAACCGTGGATGAAATTAAAGAAACCGCTCGCATGATGGTTAATGCAACCATTCAAGGCATGGCAAATGAAGGCTTTGTTAATATTAAAAATGGACAAGTCAATTCAGTTTTAAAATTAAAAGACAATCAATTCTTTATGAACAATAAATCATTAACAGATGGTGATAATAGAGAAAATGATATTGACCATTTAACTGAAGATTTATACGCAAGCGAAGCATCTGCAAATTAACTCATCAGGCAAACAAAAAAAACCGCACTCTTCAATGAATGCGGTTTTTTTATTGATTCTATCGATGAAATTATGCTGCTACTTTAAAGGTAGCACGAACCTGCCCATGCAAATCCAATTCCAGCTCATCGCCAACATTTAACTCACCAACACCAGCTGGCGTACCGGTATAAACCAAATCGCCTTTGCGCAAACCATATACTTTGGACAAATGGCTTAACAAATAAGCAACGGGATAAATCATATTTTCCGTTTTTCCCAATTGTCTTATTTCATCATTAATCTTCAAGCTAAAACTAAGGTCATCAACATCTGCCACTAAATCTTTTGCAATAAAATTCGACACGCAAGCTGCACCACGGAAGCCTTTACTCTTTAACCAAGGCAATCCTTTGCTTTTTGCAACATCTTGTACATCTCTGGCAGTTAAATCCAAACCAATGCCATAACCTGCTATGTAGTTAAATACATCATCCTCTGCAATGTGATTCATATCGTCTTTAATCAAAATAACCAATTCACATTCGTAATGAACATTTTGAGAATATGCAGGTAAAACAATGGCATTTCCTTCATTCAAAATGGCGCTAGATGGCTTTAAAAAAACCATTGGCTCGGTAGGTGTAATATTATTGAGTTCTGCAATATGTTCAACATAATTGCGACCAATGCAAAAAATATTTTGTATGGCAACACTTTGACCATCAAACTGAATCACATCCATCCTACTCTCCTTGTTTTATGTATTATATGTTTTTTAGTAAAAACAGCTCATCATCATACTCCAATTGATTTTTAGCGACCAGTTAGAATTAACCTTAATCGAATCCTAGGTTTAAATTTTTTAAATTTAATTAATGAAACATTGAGGAATGATTAATAAGGAATCAATTTAATCTGTTTTAGCCTAACAATCCAACTTGATGCCACAAGTACTTAAGTAAAAATGTTACTATATTGTAATATTAACTGAATAATAAATATTATGTCGAATCAACCAGTTCCTATTACCATTACTACTTATAATATCCACAAAGGCATGTCTGCATTAAATCGCTTCGCTCAAGTTGAAGACATTGCTAAAGCTTTAAAGAATCTAACCACTGATATTTTGTTTTTACAAGAAGTTCAAGGCTTAAATTTAGACAGAGCGGTTAAGTTTAATAACTACCCAGATGAAGCCCAATATGATTATTTTGGTGAATATCTGGCTTTTAATCGCTCTTATGGTAAAAATGCTGAATTTCCAAGTCGCCATCATGGCAATGCTGTATTAAGCCGATTTCCGCTTGACCCTAAGCACAATGTCAATATTACGGTCAATAAACTAGAACACCGTGGCGTTTTGCATTGTGAAATTTACCCGACCAATTGGACAAAACCTTTGGTTTGCCTTTGTGCGCATTTAAATTTACGCCATGCTGACCGAGTGAAACAATATCAAGCCATTAGTGATTATGTTTGTCACACCATTGACCCCACCTTACCTTTAATTTTAGCGGGTGACTTTAATGATTGGAGCCATAAATCTTGTGACAACATTGGCAAGCTACTCAATATGCAGGAAGTGTTCATGACAAGCTTAGGACATTTACCACGTAGCTTCCCTGCTCGCTTCCCTATTCTGAGCTTGGATAGAATCTATACCCGAAATTTAGAAATTATTCGTGCCAATGTTCACAATAGTGACCCGTGGCAAAAGTTATCAGATCACTTGCCTCTTAGCGCAACGTTACAATTAAAAAATGAATAAAAAAAGCGAACATTATGTTCGCTTTTTTTAACAGTAAAATTAAACTGTTTGTAATGCCTGAATAGCAGTTAAGGCAATGGTGTAAACAATATCATCAACCAATGCACCACGCGATAAGTCATTCACAGGTTTATTCAAACCTTGTAGCATTGGTCCTACACTCACAACATTGGCACTGCGCTGAACGGCTTTATAAGTTGTATTTCCTGTATTTAAATCAGGGAATACAAACACAGTTGCCTTACCCGCTACCAAGCTATTTGGTGCTTTTTGTGCGCCAACGCTTGGCACACTTGCAGCATCATATTGCAATGGGCCATCAATTAATAAATCAGGACGTTTTGCTTTGGCTAGTTCGGTTGCTTTTGCTACTTTTTCAACATCTGCGCCAGCTCCTGATGAACCTGTTGAATAAGAAATCATTGCAACACATGGCTCAATACCAAACAATTTAGCGGAATCTGCTGATTGAATAGCAATATCAGCCAATTGTTCTGCTGTTGGTTCTGGATTAACTGCGCAATCACCATAAACAAGCACTTGCTCTGGCATTAACATAAAGAAAACACTAGAAACTAAGCTGGCATTAGGTGCTGTTTTAATAAGCTGCAGTGCTGGTCGAATGGTATTGGCTGTTGTGTGCACAGCGCCTGAAACCAAGCCATCAACATCACCAGTAGCTAGCATCATAGTGCCTAAGACAACATTGTCGCCAAGTTGGTCTTCTGCTTGTGCCTCTGTTAAGCCACGGCTCTTCCGCATTTCCACCATTGGGGCAATATAGTGTTGACGAATACTAGCAGGGTCAATAACTTCTAAATCCTTTGGCAATGTTAATCCGTTTGTTTTAGCCACTTCATTAACTTCTGCCTTACTTGCTAGCAATACACAGCGTGCAATGCCTTTTTCATGACAAATAATGGCTGCCTGAACTGTTCTTGGCTCAGCACCTTCTGGTAATACAATGCGTTTATTGGCTGCTCTTGAGCGCTCCATCATGCGATAACGGAATGCTGGTGGCGACAAACGCAAATCAGCAGATAAATTTAAATCCGCTGTGAATATATCGGTTTTGATGCTTTCCGCAACGTGGTTAATCATGCCTTCGATTCTTGGCAAGTCATCAAATGGAATACTTAATGGCTGATTAGCCACTAATTCAGCAGTATGAAAAGTATCGTGATGAGTAATCAAAACAGGAACTTTATTTTGTATTGCTGGTGCAACCAAAGCCAAAACATTATCAGATGGTCTAGAATCACAAGTTAATACCAAGCCTGCCAATGGTATGCCGCTTAATGTCACCAATGCACTTGCCATCATAATATCTTCCCTGTCTCCAGGAGAGATAATTAATGCGCCAGCTTTAAAACGGTCAACCATATAAGGTGCTGAACGCCCAGCCACCACATATTCTTTTACTCGATTGGTCACTAGATTTTCATGACCCGTTAAAACTTCTGCATTCAAAAAGCGTGCTACATCCAACATTCTTCGAGCAGATTTATCTTCATCATTGTAAATAGCGCCTAAGCAAAGCAGGCGCCCTTTTTCGTAACGTGTTTTTTCAATGACAGTTTGGATAAATTGTTCTTTGTTAATTCCTTCAGGCAGCCTGTTCAAAATAAAACCAGCAACCTCAATTCTGCAACCACTAAACTCATGCAAAGATAAAGTTAATTGATCAGCAACTTGTTCTGCTGTGAGATTATCAACAGCCATAACCATCACAATTTTGGCATGAAGTGCCTGCGCTATGGCCAAGTTTTGACGTGATAAGAAACTACTTTCACTATCTAATACAACACCCTCGATAATGGTTACATCATAATCTTCTTGATTGGCGCTATTTAATCGACCAACAATGGTTTCTACAATTTCATCATCTTTATTGTGACTAACAAAATATTCAACTTCTGAAATCGACAACGGCTTTGGTGGCGTGTATTTAAAAACCTCTTTTGCAAAAAAACTAGCGGTATCTAAATCTTCATTCTCATACCGTCCTTGCACAATTGGTTTATAAAAAAAAGGACGAAAACCACTTTGCTCAATGGCTCGTACTACGCCCAGTGTTGTTGTCGTCAAACCAGCTTTCGCACCCGCAGAAACAAATAAAAAATTTGGCATATTCAATCCTAATGATATTGAATCAACTCTAATCTAACACTTAATCATATAATTTAAATAGGCTGCATCAAAAACAGACTATTGAGAAATTACTTAATGAAACTGCTACAAAAAATTCAGCTTTCGCTATTATTCTAGCATTATTCTTATCATTACAACTGATTAAGATCTTTTTAGTTTGATGTTAATAAAGGCTTGTCATCGCAAAGTATTGGACACAAAGGCGGGTTAGCTTCAAAACTTAACCCGCACAAAAAATTACTCCACATGTTCATCTTTTCGATTAGCATAACGCTGCGCCAACACGGCACAGACCATGAGCTGTATTTGATGGAAAATCATTAACGGCAGCAACATCACACCCACAACCGATGCTGGAAAAAGAACGTTTGCCATGGGAACACCGTTCGCCATGCTTTTCTTTGAACCACAAAATACAATGGTAATTTCATCTTCTTTACTAAACTTCATCCAACGAGCCAGATAAGTATTCCAAAGAATAATAATGGCTAGCATAATGCAGCTAATAACCCCAATCATTAATAAAGAATACCCATCTACTTTCTGCCATATTCCTTCCACAACTGCCTCGCTAAATGCCACATACACAACAAGCAAAATAGAAGATTGGTCGGTATAACGAACCAATGTGCTGTTCTTCATCATCCAATTTGCAATCAATGGTCTTGCTAAATGCCCCAATACAAAAGGCAGCATTAATTGCAGCAATATTGAAAGAATAGCACCCGATGTATCAAATGCCGCGGCATTTTGATCTGTCGCCATTAACCAACCAACTAATATAGGAGACAAAAAGACACCCAAAATACTAGAAGCTGATGCGCTACAAATCGCAGCTGCAACGTTACCTTTTGCCACTGATGTGAAAGCTATGGCAGATTGTACAGTGGCTGGTAAAGCACAAAGATACAAAAAACCCATGTAAATTACTGGTGAAATCCAGGTGGGGACTAATGGATACAATGCCAATCCCAATAATGGAAATACCACAAATGTGCTAGAGAAAACCACTAGATGTAATTTCCAATGCCCAATACCTTGACGGATAGCTTCTCTAGAAAGTTTCGCTCCATGCATAAAAAATAATAATGCAATCGCGGCAGTAGTCAAATATTCAAAAAAGAATTTCGCATTACCTTGGCTTGGAAAAACACTGGCTAGAAAAACCACCGTCATTAATAACAATAAAAAACTGTCTATTCTTAATCTCTGTAACCACTTACCCATATTTCTCTTTCTTGTTATAGTTTATTGACGCTTATACATGAACGGCTGTCTTCTATCATAAGTTTTTTAATAATTTGCTGTCAAAGTTCAGCGGCATTTTTCAAAATTTTCAACATTTAGAAAAATTTTTCTTCTATCAGTTCCATCATCACGACAAAATATGCCAAAGATATAATTAAGTTCGCTCAACCCCTAGTTTTAAAACAATTCAATGTATAATCACGTGTCGAAGTTAAATTAGAAATTGATCAATAGGAATCTGATATGTCTCAATACCACTTTACATTGCCAGCAAATGGTAACCAAACTTTCAATTCAAAAGACCATCTGCCTTTAGTTGTTTATTTCTATCCCAAAGACAGCACTCCTGGCTGCACTGTAGAAGCACAAGATTTCCGTAATCAGCAAGCTGAATTTAAAGCACTTGGCTATACGGTTGTTGGCATCTCTCGTGATAGCGTTAAATCACATGATAATTTTGTTGCTAAACAAGAATTAAATTTCTTATTGCTATCTGATCAAGATGAAACAGTTTGTCGTTTATTTGACGTTATTAAAGAGAAAAACATGTTTGGCAAAAAAGCCATGGGCATTGAGCGCAGTACGTTTGTGCTAAACGAACAAGGAGAAATCGTTCATGAATGGCGCAAAATGAAAGTTGCTGGTCATGTTAATGATGTCTTAAAAACCATTCAAGAATAACTGTTTTCAGGCAGCCTAGGCTGCCTGAAGATGTTTTGAAACAAACACTTTACATTATCAAAAAAAGCCAGTTTATCTTCACTGGCTTTCTAACTTAAATCACTTTCGACTTTAACCAATCCCGCCCTTCAATTAACCGTGTAATCAACATCACACACGCATTATTTCCTGTTGAATTTAGCAAGGTTGCAGGAATATCAATAATGATGCTAATCACCAAAATAATACCCACATATTCAATTGGCACACCAAATAAAGTACAAATCAAAACTTCTGCTGTTAAACCACCGCTAGGAATCGCACCAATCACAATCCCCACCAACAATGCCACTAAAACAATGGCAAAAAACATAGGCCATGTATTGGCATTAACCCCAACCAAAGCCAACAAAAACATGATTTTAAACACACCACCCATTACCGAACCATCTTTATGCGTATTTGCTCCCAATGGAATAATGGTTTGTGCAATATCATCTGGAATCGACATATTCTTAGCTGCAACCAAATTCGCAGGAATACAAGCAGCGCTTGATGTGGTTGCAATAGCTGTTAAAGATGGTGTTAATGCATTTTTCCAAAAAACTTTAACACCTTTTTTCCCTGCTGCTAAAAAAGCATAAATGGTATTTAAACCAAAAAAGACAACGACCGTTAATAATAAATATAAAATCAAAACATGCGCATAAGCACCTACGATTTTTGGACCCAATTCCCCAACGATATCAGCAAAATAACAACCCAACCCAATCGGTGCAGCATACATAATAAGCTTCACCAGCTTTAAAACAACTGCTTGCCCAGAGTCAATTAACTTCGCAATCGGCTTGCCTTGCTCTTCAGCCAACAAAATAGCCGTACCCAGCAAAAAAGAGAAAATAATTAATGCCAATAAATTCCCACGGTGGAATAAATCCAAAAAATCCCCCGCAGTAAAAGTATTGACTAACATTTCACCAAAACCAACTGACTGAATATCTTCAACCGCCATATTCTCTTGTAGCAACTGCGCTAAATTAATATCCCGAACAGGCTCGTACCATAAAAAACCAGCATAACCAATTACCGCAGCCACGCTTGCCGTGCTAACGAACACCACCAAAGCACTTAATAAGATTTTTTTTAACCGCCCATTTTGCTCCGTTTTAATAATAGAAGCAGTAATGCTAAAAAACACCAGCGGCACAATGGTGACAAACATCATATTCAAAAACAGCTGCCCCAATGGCTTAAAAGAACTTGAACTTAATGTCCAAACCTTACCTGCCAACGACAACTGTATACCATCGGTTCCTAACACATAGCCGACAATGCCGCCTATCACAATGCCAATAATAATTGACAATGATGCTAAATAATTTTTAAGTACGTTCATGAGGCATTCCCGAATGCTGCTAAGTAAAACTATTGTAATAAAATTCCAGCTGAAAAATGAATGGGTTCAATGGGAACTTTTAATAAATCGCCCCATTCTGTTTCAAAGATATAATAACCTTCCATCATGCCCCACGGCGTAGAGAAATCGACACCGCTCATATACGAATAGCTATCAAATGGAATCAGCGTTGGCTCTTCGCCCACAACACCATCCCCAGATACTTCTCGAACATCACCACTAGAATCAGTGATTTTCCAATAACGCTTACGCAGCGTGACTTCTTCTTCACTGAGATTTTGAATCTTAATTTCATAAGAAAAAACATAACTATCAAACGTTACATCACTGCTACCTGATAAATACGTTGTTTCCACTTCAATCAGAATAGGAAAATTTGTAACCAATGCATCCATTACAATAACCATTTAAAAATAATATATAAAGTTGCCATACTAAAAAATGCTGCAATGGTGTCATCCACCATAACCCCCAAACCACCTGGCAATTTTTTATCAAACCAACTAATTGGCCAAGGCTTTACAGCATCATAAAAGCGGAAAATAACAAAAGCCAACGTCCAATTAAACCAACTCATTGGTACATAAGCCAATACTAAAATCATCGCAGCAATTTCATCCCACACAATACCGCCATAATCATGTACGCCAAGGCGCTCTTCAGTAATATTGCAAATTGGCACACCAACAATAAAAAACAACACCGCAATAATCACAATTAACCAAGGCGAAAAACCCAGCAAAACAAATAATGCCACAATGGGCAACGCTGGTAATGTTCCAAATGTTCCTGGCGCTTTAGGCCCTAAACCAGTACCGAACCCAAAACCCAAAAAACAAATTGGATTTTTTAATAACCATGACATCGTAGGCTTAAAAGCAGGTTTCTGTTTACTCATAAAAGTGATCAAATCCTTTACTGTCTAAATTCATCATTTCATGATTGCGATATACCTTAACACCTGATTGCGCTTGTGCAGTAACCGAACCAATCAAACTAACTGGCGTACCAACTTCCTTGGCTATTTGTAAAATACATTCTCGATTCTGCACAGGTGCGGTGAAAATCAATTCATAATCATCGCCACCTGTTAAAATCCACTTTGCCGCCCCATCATGATTCTTTAAGCTGGCCAATGTTGGAATGGCATCAAAATCAATGTCCATTCCCACCCCAGATTCTTCTGCAATGTGCTCTAAATCCTGCCATAAACCATCCGAAACATCTTGAGCTGCATGAGCAAAATCCAATAAGCGCTCACCCAATTTCACCCTTGGTGTTGGACGAGTGCGTTTTTTCTCACAAATCAACAAATCCTGCTCAGATAGCTGAACATTTTGCCAATGATGATTTAGTGCCGCAGCCGCCAAACCAATCTCACCAGAAACCCAAACATCATCGCCGATCTTGGCAGCCGCTCGCTTCAAAGCCTGCCCTCGAGGAACCTGCCCAACAATCGTGACATTAAATGTCATCGGGCCTTTTGTGGTATCACCACCAATAATTTGCAAATGATATTCATCAGCCATCGCAAATAAACTTTTGCAAAATGCATCCAACCAAGCTGAATCGAGCTTAGGCAAAGCCACACTTAGCAATGCCCACTTTGGCGTAGCACCCATCGCAGCCATATCAGACAAGTTAACAGCCAATACTTTATGAGCCAATGCTGCTGGCTCTACATTGGCAAAAAAATGGCGATTTTCTAATAACATGTCACTACTAAAACACCAATCAAATTGATGATTAGGTCTAACAATAGCCGCATCATCCCCAATTCCTAAAATAACTTCAGGACTGGGTGATTGAGACTTTAGATATTGATTAATAAAATCAAATTCATTCATAATAAGCGGTATGGCTTTCTAAGTATGATTTCTTAAATTGGATTAATGGATATTCTACATCCTCAAAAACAAACTAAGCCAATTAATTAATGCTTTTTAGAACCTGATTTCGCACCTTTAGGAGCATCTTGGAATCGTTCAGTCGGATGCCAAGCCGTTCTCGCCTTTTGAAAACCACTTTTCTTACCTGCTCCCGCTGTTTTTGAACGATTTTCTGGTGCATTTCCTGCACCACTCTTTGTTTTCTTCGATTGATAGGTTGGTTTTCGGCTATTTTTACTATTGGGTGCAACCCAATCCGCTGGCTGTTTCGGCGGAATCAAATGCTTTTTACCGTAACCAATCAAATCTTCTCGTCCCATATCTAACAAAGCTTGGCGCAATAAAGGCCAATTATCTGGATGGTGATAACGTAAAAAGGCTTTATGCAGTTTACGGCGCTTACCTTCTTTCACAACATCCACTTTATTAGAACTTCTGGATAATTTTTTCAGCGGATTTCGTCCCGTATGCCACATTGTTGTTGCCAATGACATCGGCGTTGGCATAAAGGTTTGTACTTGATCCAATCTGAAATCATTGTGTTTTAACCACAATGCCAAGTTCATCATATCTTCATCACTGGTTCCAGGATGCGCAGCAATAAAATAAGGAATTAAATACTGTTCTTTACCTGCCGCTTTACTGGCTTTTTCAAACATTTCTTTAAAGCGGTCATATTTCTTCATTTCTGGCTTCATCATCATCGATAAAGGACCAGCTTCGGTATGCTCAGGAGCAATCTTTAAATAACCGCCCACGTGATGCGTTACCAACTCTTGAATGTATTCAGGGCTTTCAACAGCCAAGTCATATCGCAAACCAGAACCAATATGCACTTTTTTAACGCCATCAATCGAACGTGCTTTACGATAAAGTTCAATTAACGAAGAGTGGTCTGTATTTAAATTCGGACAGATATCAGGCCAAACACAAGATAATTTACGACAATTCTTTTCAATATCATGCGATTTACAAGCCAAACGGTACATATTTGCAGTTGGTCCGCCCAAATCAGAAATATAGCCTTTAAAACCTTCGGTTTTATCGCGAATTTCCTCAATCTCTTTGATAACAGATTCATGAGAACGACTTTGGATAATACGACCTTCATGCTCAGTAATCGAACAGAATGTACAACCACCAAAACAACCACGCATGATATTGATAGAAAATTTAATCATTTCCCAAGCTGGAATATGGGCTTGCCCATAACTTGGATGCGGATTTCGAGCATATGGCAGCCCAAAAACATAATCCATCTCTTCAGTGGTTAATGGAATTGGCGGCGCATTCAACCAAACATCTCGCTCGCCATGCAGCTGCACCAAAGCCCGTGCATTGCCTGGGTTTGATTCCAAATGCAAAGTACGGCTAGCATGGGCATATAACACTGGATCATAAGCAACTGCTTCATAACTAGGAATACGCACAACTTGCTGATGTCGCTCTTGGCGACGGGCTTCTGCTCGCTCTTTTGCGCTCATTAATACAATAGGCTTAGCATGTGCTTTCGCATCTTCTTCTCGTGCGGCAAGTTCTTCTGGGCTAAATTCCTGATAAGGATTTAAAATCGTGTCCACTTTTCCAGGAACATCCACCGTACTAGAATCGATTTCCATCCATTGTTGATTATCAGGTGTTCGGCCATTTTGAATTAAAAAAGCAGTACCACGCACATCACGAATGTCTTTCAACCGTTCACCAGATGCTCGACGATGAGCCACTTCAACCAATGCTCGTTCAGCGCTACCATATAACAGTAAATCAGCTCTTGCGTTGATTAAAATAGATGGGCGAACTTTATCTGACCAATAATCATATTGGGCAATACGGCGCAAACTCGCTTCAATCGAGCCAATCATCACATCCACGCCAGGATAAGCTTCTTTACAGCGCTGAGAATATACAATCACGGCTCTATCTGGGCGCTTATTGGGCTCTGCATTGGCAGTATAAGCATCATCAGAACGTGGGCGTTTATCTGCTGTATAGCGATTAATCATCGAATCCATATTGCCAGATGTAACGCCAAAGAATAAATTAGGCTCTCCTAATTCACGAAAAGCTTCCGCGCTGGTCCAATCAGGTTGGGAAATAATACCAACTCGAAAACCTTGCGCTTCTAATAATCGACCCACTAATGCCATACCAAAACTAGGATGGTCAATGTAAGCATCGCCTGTGACTAAAATAATATCGCAGGAATCCCAGCCTAATTCGTTCATTTCTTCGCGGCTCATGGGTAAAAATGGTGCAATACCAAAGCGTTTTGCCCAATATTGCTTATAAGAGTTTATAGGCTTCTGGGCTGATGGATGTGTGTTCATGGTGTTTTTTGGATTGGTGTGGTAATGAAAGATGATTTTTGATGTATTTAATTAAAGATAATCACTATCTTTAAATTGAATTTGAATGCTAATTTTAACATAAATAATCAGTTAGCTATATTAAACGTGTTATTTTTATAACCTAGCCAAACAAAAATGTACTTTACCAACAATCAATCCCCCTAGTTTACGGAACAAATCAATAATCTTATTGAGAAAGAAAAATAAGCATTGAAACATCAATGCTTATTAATAAAACACCTCGCTCACCAATACATTCTCACGATAACTTAATCAATGTTGATTTTAATTCCGTGTATTTTTCCAATGCATGTAAAGATTTATCACGTCCATTACCCGATTGTTTATAGCCACCAAACGGCAAGTTCATATCGCCACCTTCATCATAACAATTGACCCACACCGTGCCAGCTCGCAAAGCCCTAGATACTCGATGAGCACGACCAATATTGCCCGTCCAAACTGCCGCTGCCAATCCATAATCGGTATCGTTGGCAATGGCAATCGCTTCTTCTTCATTGCTAAAAGTAATCACTGACAACACAGGTCCAAAAATTTCTTCATTGGCCAAACGGCTATCAGCTGCAACCTCAAAAGCTGTTGGTTCAATAAAATAACCTTTGCCATCAATTTGCGCTGTTCGTCCGCCACAAATTAACTGCCCTTCTTCTTGCCCAATAGCGATATACGATTGCACACGCTCATATTGAATTTTATCGACAATTGGACCCAATTTGGTTTCTGCTAACAAAGGATTACCCGGTTGAAAATACAAAGCTGCTTTCTTAAAAGCTGTTAAAAACTCTTCCTTCACATCTTCATGCACCAAAACCCTTGAGCCAGCAGTACATACTTGCCCAACGTTATAATAAATCGCCCCCGCAGCAGCTCTAGCTGCTTTTTCAATATTTTCAACATCATTAAAAATAATATTAGGCGATTTACCACCAAGCTCCAGCCAAACACGCTTTAAGTTAGATTGTGCAGCGTAAGTGGAAATTAACCGCCCCACTGCCGTTGAACCCGTAAATGCAACACAATCCACATCCATGTGTTCTGATAAATATTGTCCCACTTTACCATCGCCAGGCAATACCTGAAAAACACCAGCAGGAATACCTGCTTCATGAGCTAAACCAGCGATTCGAATGGCTGTTAATGGTGATTTTTCAGATGGTTTTAAAATAACAGAATTGCCTGCGGCTAAAGCTGGTGCATATTTCCAAGCGGCCATCAGCATGGGAAAATTCCATGGAACAATTGCAGCTACCACGCCCATGGCTTCCCGTGTAACCAATCCCAACAATTTAGGATCCACTGGCGCCACTTCTCCACCTACTTTATCAATGGATTCTGCATACCAGTTTAGACAATAAATACTGCCGCCAATATCAACAGCACGAGCGTCGTTAATTGGTTTGCCAACATCCAAGCTTTCTAAGAGCGCTAATTCTTCCTGATGCTCGGCTAATTTATTAGCAAAAGATTTTAAAATTTCGCCACGTTGCCGAGGAGGCATATTGGCCCAAATACCAGCTTGAAATGCTGCTCGAGCAGAAATAACGGCTTTATTAACATCTTCAATATCGCACTTAAAAATATCAGCTAATTTTTCTTCTGTTGCAGGATTAATGCTCGGCATAGTTTGACCATTAATCGACTGCTGATACTGTCCATTTATAAATGCTCTTGTTTCAATTTTCAACGATTTAGCTTGTTCAAAAACACTCATTTTCTCTCCTTTATTGCAGAGCAATAAAAAACCAACTGAAATTATTTATAAATATATTAATTATTGATATTTGGCTTGTTTTAAAGAACCCTGACAGCATTAGTTCACCATAAAAAAAATAGCGATGCAACTGAATTTTAAAATGAATTTCGCCACGCAAAACTCAAAAAAATATTTCTTGCTAATTTTAAATCGGCGTGGGATATTCCTACTTAAGCACACATAATTATTTAAACAAAGTGCATTCATAGCAACAATATTGCAGCGCAGCAACACAATTAACAATAAAAAAGCATCCGCAATCTATCTACAAAACAAACTGCAATACCAAATATCAAAAGCTATCAAAAAAACTGAGGAGAAATTCAGAATGACCTATCGTCCGATTATTGGTGTGCCATGCGATATTAAAACGATTGGCCACATGCCATTTCATGCTGTGGGTGATAAATACATTCAAGCCATTCATCATGCCGTTGGTGATGTGGTTTTATTGCCTGCTCTAGCCGACCAAAATACCATTGAACGCTTATTGCCTATCTTAGACGGCATCTGCCTAACTGGCTCGCTATCCAATGTAGAACCAAAGCATTATCAAGGCACCGCCAGCCGAGAAGGAACTTTACATGATCCTGCTCGAGATGGCACAACCTTGCCATTAATCCAAAAAATCCTAGCCATGGGCATGCCATTTTTAGGGATTTGCCGTGGGTTTCAAGAAACCAATGTCGCTTTAGGAGGTTCATTGCACCAGCATGTTCAAGAACTTCCCAACATGCTTGACCACAGAGAACCTGACATAGCCGATAAAAGTGATATGGAAACTTTGTTTGCCGATGCTCACAGCGTTACTGCTGCTGAAAATAGCTTGTTATCTCAATGGCTCCCTGAAACCACTTTTCAAGTCAATTCACTGCATCAACAAGGTGTTGATCGCCTTGCGGAATCATTGAGCGTTGAAGCTGTTGCCCCTGATGGCTTAATAGAAGCTTTCCGAGTAACCGCAGCAAAGCAATTTGCCTATGCTGTGCAATGGCACCCTGAATGGAAGTTTGACGAGAAACCAGCTTCCATTGCCATTTACCAAGCATTCCACCAAGCCTGTTTGGAATATCACGCTAACAAATAAACAATTAAAACAATTCTAAATAAAAAAGCAGCGTCTACAAGTAGTAAAAAACTTACTGAAACGAGAGAAAGTAGGAATATATGTATGACAGTATATTTTCATGGTTAAAAGAACATGGCATTAAAGAGGTTGAGTGCATTTTACCGGACGTGACGGGCGTCGCGCGCGGTAAAATTATTCCCAAAGACAAGTTTATTTCAGAGCCAGAAATGCGCTTGCCAGAAGCTGTTTTAATCCAAACCGTCACCGGCGATAGCCCCAGCGATGAATATTTAGATTTAACCGATGCTGACATGGAGCTAAAACCTGATGTCAATACCATTCGCCATGTTCCATGGGCAATTGACCCAACGGCGCAGCTGATTTTTGACTGCTACACAGCCGAAGGCGTTCCTGTAGAAACAGCTCCTCGCAATGTATTAAAACGGGTTTTAAAACTGTATGACGATCTAGGCTTAGCACCAGTTGTTGCCCCTGAAATGGAATTTTACTTGGTTTCTCCAAACCCAGATCCCAATATTCCTTTAGAACCTCCGATTGGTAGAACTGGGCGCTCTGAATTTGGTCGTCGTTCATATGCCATTGATGCCGTGAATGAGTTTGACCCTTTATTTGAAGATATTTATGACTATTGTGATGCACAAGGTTTAGAAGTCGACACCCTTATTCATGAATTTGGTGCCGCACAAATGGAGATTAACTTCCTTCATGGCGATGCATTGGAACTGTCTGATCAAGTATTCCTATTCAAACGTGTGGTTCGTGAAGCCGCATTTCGCCATAAAATGTATGCAACGTTTATGGCAAAACCAATGGAAGGCGAACCTGGCAGCGCCATGCACGTTCACCAAAGTATTATCCATAAGGATTCAGGGCAAAATGCGTTTAGCAATGAAGATGGCTCACCTTCTGAGTTATTCTTCCATTTTATTGCGGGTTTGCAAAAATACCTACCAGCCACCATGCCATTTTTTGCACCATATGTGAACTCTTTCCGCCGCTTAACTCGCTACACAGCTGCCCCAACCAATGTGGAATGGGGTTATGACAATCGCACTGTTGGTTTGCGTGTCCCTCGCTCTAGCTCGCAAGGTCGTCGTGTTGAAAATCGCTTACCAGGCGTGGATGTGAATCCTTATTTAGCCATTGCTTGCTCTTTGGCTTGTGGCTACCTTGGTATTAAAGAAAAACTACAACCCAAAGCCCCCATGTCGACCAATGCGTATGAATTGCCTTATCAATTCCCAAGTACGCCAGAAGAATCAATTGAAAAATTACGCTCTTGCACAGAAATCCACGACATTATGGGTGAGCGTTTTGTGCAAATGTATATCGCCATTAAGGAAAAAGAAATGGAAGAATACTTTAACGTCATTAGCCCATGGGAAAGACGTTACTTATTACTTCATGTTTAACACCATAACAAAAACAATTTTCTACAAAATTTGAATAACTGAGGAGTTTTTAAATGAGCAAAACATTATCACAACTTAATGCACAGCATCACTTACATCCATTTTCAGACAATGCTTCTTTAATTGAAGAAGGCGTACGAGTTATTGAAAAAGCCGAGGGCGTCTATATTTATGATACCGAAGGCAATAAAATCATTGATGGCATGGCAGGACTTTGGTGCGTTAACATCGGTTATGGCCGCAAAGAATTGGCCGAAGTGGCTAAAAAACAAATGGAAGAATTGGCTTATTACAATACTTTCTTTAAAACATCTCACCCTGCTGTGATTAAACTTTCACAAAAAATTACCGAATTAGCGCCAGCAGGCTTTAACCATGTTTTCTATACTGGCTCGGGTTCAGAATCAATCGACAGCACCATTCGCATTGTTCGCCATTACTGGGCAAGCAATAACAAACCAGAGAAAAAAGTTTTGATTGGTCGCTGGAATGGCTATCATGGCTCAACCGTTGGTGGAACCAGCCTTGGCGGTATGAAAGCAATGCACGAACAAGGCGATTTGCCTATCCCGAATATCACTCACATTGAACAACCTTGGTACTATGGCTTGGCCAATGATGGTGAAAGCCCTGAAGATTTCGGTTTGCGTGCAGCCAATTGGTTGGAAGAAAAAATCTTAGAAATTGGTGCGGATAAAGTGGCAGCATTTGTTGGCGAACCCATTCAAGGTGCAGGCGGTGTGATTATCCCTCCAAGCACCTATTGGAAACGCATTCAAGAAATTTGCCAACAATACGATATTTTATTGGTAGCTGATGAGGTTATTTGTGGCTTTGGTCGAACTGGCTCATGGTTTGGTTGTGAAACTTTAGGTTTTGTACCCGATATCATAACAACAGCTAAAGGCTTATCTTCTGGCTATCTACCTATTGGCGCTGTGATTCTTAATGACCGTGTCACAAATGGTATTTTAGCTGGTGGTGAATTTAACCATGGCTTTACCTACGCAGGACATCCTGTTTCCGCAGCAGTTGCCCTAGCCAATCTGGAAATTATGGAAAAAGAAAACATCGTCGGACATTTACACGATGTGACTGGCCCATACATGAAAAAACGTTGGCATGAAACGTTTGAGAAGTTCAAATACGTTGGCGATGTTCGCACCAGTGGTTTCATGTGTGCCTTTACACTAGTAAAAGACAAAGAGAAACGTGAATTCTTTAAAAACACTGGTGAAATGGGTTTAATGCTACGTGATATTTTCTTTAAAAATAATATCATCATGCGAGCTTGTGGCGACCACATCGTTTCTGCTCCCCCATTGGTTATGACCGAAGCTGAAATTGATGCCATGTTAGCCATCGCAGAAAAATGCGTTGCCGAGTTTGAACAACAAGTCGATGCCCGTTTCGCATAAACACCCAACTATTTTTTAGTCGCATAACATAACAGCCACCTTTTAGGTGGCTTTTTTTAATCCATTTTCATAATCAATATACATTAAGAAGTTGTTTAATATCATTGCATTGCACAAATTTAACAAAACTCGAATTGACATTATTCATAATCAGCATATTATAAATAGTAAAACATAATAATAGTGATTGAATTACAGCAAGTAATCCATCAAAAACAACAAAAGGAGACTTATATGGCAGATTTCGACCATCAATTAGAACGCAATCCAGCAAACTATGCAGCCCTAACACCCATTGATTTTTTATTACGCAGTGAACAAGTTTACGGGCACAAAACAGCCATTGTTCATGGCGATTTAACACAAAACTGGGCAGAAACAGCAAAACGCTGCCGACAATTTGCTGCTGCTTTGCGTGAAAATGGCATATGTCGCAATAGTACCGTGGCCGTTTTATTGCCAAATACGCCCGCAATGGTCGAATCCCATTTTGGTATTCCTATGTCTGGCGGTGTACTTTGTGCTTTAAATATCCGCCTTGATACTGAAGCCATGATTTTCTGCTTAACCCACAGTGAATCAGAAATGTTATTTTTTGATACTGAATTTGCAGAACACATTCCAGAAATTCGCCAAGCCTTGCCTGACTTAAAAATCATTCAAGTTAATGACATTTTAGGCCCTGAATGCCAACTTGTTGGCGATACAGATTATGAAAGTTTCTTGGCTTCTGCCCAAGATGAAAGCAATTGGGTCATGCCTGAAGATGAATGGGATGCAATTGCTTTAAATTACACATCAGGCACAACTGGCGACCCAAAAGGTGTTGTTTATAGCCACCGTGGCGCAACCATCAATGCCATTTCCAATATTCTTGATTGGGACATGCCGAAATTCAGCGCTTATATGTGGACGCTACCGATGTTCCACTGTAATGGCTGGTGTTTCCCTTGGACTGTTGCTGAGCGCTCAGGCGTCAATGTTTGCTTACGTCGATTTGACCCAAAAATCTGCTTTGATTTAATTCGCCAGCATCATGTAACGCATTATAGTGCGGCTCCAATTGTTCATTCTGGCTTGGCCAATGCCCCAGATGAAGTCAAAGCTGGTATCGAGCATGAAGTTAAAGGCAATATTGCCGGTGCTGCCCCACCAGAAGCTGTTTTAGCAGCCATGGAAGAAATTGGCTTTAACATTACCCACGTATATGGATTAACAGAAGTTTATGGTCCAGCAACCTTGTGTGTTGAGCCAGAAGAATGGCGTGATTTAACGCTTTCTGAACGTTCTGCCCAAAAAGCTCGCCAAGGCGTTCGATCTCATTTACAAGCTGGTTTTTCGGTGATTAATCCTTTAACAATGAAACCTGTTGAAGCCAATGGCAAAGAAATGGGTGAATTAATGTTCCGTGGCAATATCATGATGAAAGGTTATCTGAAAAACCCGAAAGCCACAGCAGAAGCTTTCCAAGGTGGCTGGTTTCACACGGGTGACTTAGGTGTCATGCATGAAGATGGTTACGCTCAAATTAAGGACCGCAGTAAAGATATTATTATTTCTGGTGGCGAAAACATTTCTAGTTTAGAAATTGAAGACGTGCTATTTAAACACTCTAGTGTGATTAACTGCGCTGTTGTTGCTGCTCCTCATGAAAAATGGGGCGAAGTACCTTGTGCCTTTATTGAGTTGCGGGATGGAAAAAATGTCACCGAAGAAGAGTTAATTGAATATTGTCGTGAACATTTAGCCCGTTTTAAAGTTCCCAAACGCATGGTTTTTGCTGAAATTCCAAAAACGTCAACTGGCAAAGTACAAAAATTTGAATTGCGCCGCATGGCAAAAGAAGCACTCGAAGAATAATTTTCTCAATCAAATGCATTGCAAAACAGCGCTTATTGAAGCGCTGTTTTTTTTATTTATTCTGGTTAAATATTTGCATAACATTCTACATACTTATATGCTTGTATTGATAACCATTTTAAATAAAAGCACCATTCATATGAATAAAAAATTAATGTCTTTTAGTTTTGCCATGATGAGTTTATTGAGTATGAATATTGCAACTGCTCAACATAGCCAACCACAAAAGTTATCTTACCAAGTTATTAATACTTATCCGCATGACCAAAAAGCCTATACCCAATGCCTTGAATTTCACCAAGGTGTTTTATATGAAAGCACAGGAAATGGTCCAGGTATTGGAACGGGTAAATCGGGTGTTTCAAGCATGCGCCACACGGATTTCAAAACAGGGAAAGTCACTAAGATACATGAACTGCCCAGTACCGTATTTGGTGAAGGTTGTACGATTTTAAATAATCAATTGTATCAATTAACCTATAAAAACAATGAAGCTTATCGCTACCACCCGCAAAAATTAACCATTTTAGAAACCATCCCTTATTTTAAAAATATAGAAGGCTGGGGGCTAACCAATGATGGCAAATCATTGTATATGAGTGATGGCTCGAATAAAATTTATGTTTTAAATCCACAAACATTTAAACCCACAAAAACCATTCACGTCACAACACCCGATCACTCTCCAGTTAACTATATCAATGAATTAGAATGGGTAAATGGCAAAATCTATGCCAATATTTTCACCACTCATTATATTGTTATGATTAACCCCAAAACAGGCTTGGTTGAACAATATGCCGATTTAGCAGCACTGCGTAATCAAGTTACCCAGCATCCCGATTTAGATTATTTTAATGGCATCGCCTACCACCCTCAGCGCAAAACTTTTTTTGTGACTGGTAAAAACTGGGATAAAGTATTTGAAATTAAATTCAAATAAAATAAAGGCTCCCTGAAACCTTTCAGGGAGCCTTGTTTCAAGCTAAAACCAATGATTAAATCTCATGCCAGCTTAAACGATTAATACCTCGTTGACAGCGTTGACCATGCAAACTTTCTACGTTAAATCCACCAGTTGTATCATTAATCACAATATGATTTTCACCCGTTGAGAAGCAACCATTACTTGGTATCTTGCTTAACGTACCCAGTGGATCGTCCGAACCTAAGTTTCTCATGCTGCCGTCAGCCGAGCGAGAAGAGAAATTAGCACCTTGTACCAAAGTATAATTACTCAAACCAGAATACTTCTGACCATTGGCATAGTAATTCTTATTTTGCATCAATGTATCATTCGGATCGAAATCCTTATCAACCACAACCTGACCATCAACTTTAAAAGCAATCCGTGCATTTTCATCGGTTAACGCACCACCATTGGTGATATCCATCGCAAAAACCCAACTTTGTGCATCACTCTTAACAGTTTTCGTTGTTGCCTTACAAACATCCAGATTACTAGTTGATCCAGACTGGCTTTCTGTCACTTCATTATTGTAAATACGGGTCGTAAATACAGCTGTATTTAACAACATACTAGGACTAGTCGTTACACGTTCACCATCACGAGCCATATCCAAATCAATGTACCAACCCTTGTGTTTTGATTCCAACTTTTTATTACTTAAGAATCGGAACTCTTTACCACTTGCTTTGATATTTTTATAAGATTGCTTTAACAAATCATATCTATTTAACGCTTGGCTTGGAATCACATTAACATCATCGTAAATACCATAAATCGACTGTTTTCTACGATCAATCAAATCTTTTTGATACAAATCCGAACCCGTACCAAAAGCAACAATGTATTTACCGGTTAACTTATTACTGCCGTCTGTTAAACGATAAACCGCTGGAGCAGATGTAATTGGCTGATCAGAATCACCTTCATAAACCATTGTTACAGTCCAGTCATCAGGTGTGTCCCCCCGAAAATCAAAGCGATACAAATTACCGTCATAACTACCAGCATATGCAATATCCACTAAACCATCAAAATCAACATCCAATAACAATGGCGTAGATAAACCCTCTGAAGAATCAGGAGCAACTATTTTTTTAATCGTTTCACCAACAGCATAACGGTTATTTAAACTTTTATTTCCATCCGTACCGGCATCCACTCCCAATGTTTCATAAACATACAAAGCCGATTCTTTGATGCTTGGGCTCTTATAGCCATTGGCCAAGAAAGTAGCATAACGAACATTTTGCTTGATTAAATTACGACCCTTAGCACGATTCACAGAAATCCGACCAATTTGTGGCGTACTAACTGTATAGCCTAATTGGTTAGTAACACCTTTTCCAGTTTCAAACAAAGGAGCCGTGGTAGGTAAGTCTTTTGAATCAACCTCCACGCCAACAACACTGCCATTTAACAAGCTATTACCAGCCACATTCAAAGCGAACATCCCGCGTGCAGCCTGTCCCATACTAGAAACTAAAAATGTTTGTTTATTGCCTTTTTTATCTGCCGCTGTGGTACGAACACTAATGCCGCCATTCATTAAAAACACATGGCTATTATCATTCTTATCCACGCCATAATTATCCGCTGCGATATTTTTATAATACTTAGCCACAGTATCACGGTTATCGAGACTCTCTCTTTGCATCGACATTGGCAAATAATTAAAAATCAGCTCATACGGATGCTTATCGCTCCCAACACCCTCTTTGTCTTTAAACAAATACAACATACCATCATTGGTAGATGTTACTAAATATTTGGTTTTCTTATTAACAACACTCTCTGGACCAAAGGCAATAATAGGATTATCAACGATATCCCCCATATCTCTAGCCTCTTCAGAGCGTTCACGATAAACCATTTTAGAACCAGTCGCTCTAGCCCATTCACCAATAGCCTTATCGCTTTTACTTCTTACCAACCAAGGCAATAAAGCAGATTTCCATTCATCATTATTGCGAGCGCCATCTAAGCCAAAAAAAGCATTGTTTAATTTTAACTGGTCAACTAATTTGTATTCACCATTCACGCTCACTAAAACATTACGCTTATTAGGAAATAATGGCGTATTCCATTTGCTCGTATCAACTGCTTTATTCTCAAAACCATAAAAACGCAGCTGACTACTCCAGCTTCCCGTATCCAAAGTAGCTGATGCAGCCAAGCCCACAATCGCATTCGATGTCAAAGCTGGAGCTGCAACCGAGTGAGCTTTAATATCACCAACAGCATTTTCATCATTTACTTGTGTAAAAATTCTATCGAATGAATCAATTAATTGTTGTTCATTATCAGCACTAAAAAATAGCTTTTTACCTGGATTATGAGGATCCGCAGATGCAGCTCTTTCAAGGTATTGACGTCCATAATTTGAAATCCCTGCACCAAAGCCAATGGTATATGTCTGTACCGTTTGCAAAGGAAATTCAGGGTCATCCCAGCTAACACCACCTAAATCAACACCATGCTGTCTAACTCTCAAATCCTGCTTATCCATGAGGTTTGTAAATTGAGATAAGTTAGCAGTATTTCGACTATCATCATAGTCAAGATATAGGTTGTTATTATATTTAATACCCCTCGTATAGTCTGAATAATTAGTGAA
>JASLFS010000062.1 GCA_030150505.1 Vitreoscilla sp.
TATAGAGGAACCAGCATTACTCATCACGACCCAATCATCATGAATAGCAATCACATCAGGAACCAAAACATTTTCAGATTTTAGCAATAGTAACCGGTTAACTTCATGTGGATACGGTCCTCTTGGGGCTGGTCGTGGTCGCTGCCGCCGCTTAACCAATAACAGATAGCATAAACGTGTTATTAATCGCCGCAACCAGAGATTACGCTGCCTAGGTAAAATTTTAACCACCAGAGACTCATCTGAACCATCTAAACTGTCAATGAAAAAAACGCGAGCATTTGTGTGCTCGCGCTTTTTTTCAACCAGTTCGATTAATTCAGCAGAGGCTTTTGGCACATTCCATAATCTATCGGAATCCAATGTAGCCACTGAAATACACCTTCCTAGTTAGTGAATATCTTTCCAATATTCTTTATTCAAGAAATAAGCACATGGTAATAAGATAACAAACAAGAACATCAATACCACATAGCCAATTTGATGACGTTTCAACTGACTTGGTTCACCCATAAATACTAAGAAATTGACCAAATCTTTTGCATATTCATCATATTCAGCAGTAATAACTTTTTCTTGGCCGTCACTACCTTTAACCATACGAGTTTGGAAACCCGTACTTTCCCAATGCAATTTAGGGGCTAAATTACCATGCTCATCTTTAATCATCACAGGTTGACCTTTATCATCTAGATCAACTGCTTGTACACCTTGTTGTTCCCAAAGAACATGCGGCATACCTACTTTATCAAAGACGGTATTATTCCAGCCTGTTGGGCGAGTAGGATCTTTATAGAAACCACGTAAGTAAGCATATAAATAATCCGCACCGCGAGCACGAGCAATTAGTGTTAAGTCAGGTGGAGCTGCACCAAACCACTTAGTTGCATCAGCTGGAGCCATTGCAGCATGCATGGTATCGCCGATTTTATCAGTAGAGAACATTAAATTATCTTTAATTTGCTGTTCTGTTAAACCAATATCTTGTAAACGATTATAACGCATGCTATTTGCTGAGTGACAAGACAAGCAATAGTTTGTGAAAATTTGCGCACCACGTTGTAAGCTTTTTTGATCACCTAAGTTGATTTCAACTTTCTCAAAATCGCCACCACCAGATGCCATCGCACCACCCATAGGGATTGCGAAAGCAACGGTTAGCAATAATGCTTTTAATGTTTTTTTCATTGACTCATCCCTCATTAAATATTGGTAGCAAACAAGTAAGCACCAACCACCGTAATAACAACATAAATAGCAAACATCAATTTACGCTTCGGAGTGCTCATGGTTACACGCTCTGGAGGTGTTGTGTATTTATCAATCTTGCTATAGAACGGCATACCCAAGAAGAATATGAAATAAACAACTGACAAGATTTGCGATACCACAGTACGAGTACCAGTTGGAGGCAATGAACCTAAAATAGCCAAACCAATAAACGAGATAACAAATAGTACTAGCATGGTTTTGAAGATAGGACCACGGTAGCGTACTGATTTAACAGGACTACGATCTAACCATGGCAATAAAGCAATCAATACCACTGCTGCACCCATGCCTAATACGCCCCATACTTGTGTACCAAAGAATGATGGGATAGCACGTAAAATTGCATAGAATGGTGTGAAATACCAAACAGGAGCAATATGTGGAGGCGTTTTCATTGGGTTTGCTGGGTCAAAGTTAGGTGCTTCTAAGAAGTAACCACCACCCTCTGGTGCAAAGAATACAATCGCACAGAAAACAATCAAGAACACAACTACGGCTAAAATATCATGCACAGTGTAGTAAGGATGGAAAGGGATGCCATCTAATGGGATGCCATTTTCATCTTTTTTCTCTTTGATTTCGATACCATCTGGGTTGTTCGAACCTACTTCGTGCAATGCAATAATATGCGCGGCAACCAAACCAACTAACACCAATGGCACAGCAATAACGTGCAATGCAAAGAAACGATTCAATGTAATATCAGAAACGTTAAAGTCACCACGAATCCAAGTAGATAAGTCTGGACCAATAACTGGAATAGCAGCAAACAAGTTAATAATTACTTGCGCGCCCCAGAATGACATCTGACCCCATGGTAATAAGTAGCCCATAAATGCCTCAGCCATTAGAGCCAAGAAAATCAATGAACCAAATACCCATACTAATTCACGTGGTTTTTTAAATGAACCATAAATCAAGCCACGGAACATATGTAGATAGATAACAACGAAGAACATCGATGCACCTGTTGAGTGCATATAACGAATAATCCAACCACCGGATACATCACGCATGATGTATTCTACTGATGTAAAAGCAGCAGGAATACCTGCAGCATTCAAGTTGCCATCAGGTTTATAGTTCATTGTTAGGAAAATGCCACTGACGATTTGAATAACCAACACCAACATCGCCAATGAGCCGAAGAAATACCAAAAGTTAAAGTTCTTAGGAGCATAGTACTCAGTCATATGCTCTTTAACCATTTTACTTAATGGAAAACGAGCATCAACCCAGTTTAATAGGCCCTTAGCTTTACTATCATTTTTAGTCATATTTGTAGACATGGCTCCCCCTATTATTCGTCAGAACCGACCAAGACAGTCGTGTCACTTAGATATTTATATGGCGGAATCACTAAGTTAGTCGGAGCAGGAACACCCTTAAATACTCGACCAGCTAAGTCAAATTTCGAACCATGACATGGACAGAAAAAGCCACCTTTCCATTGAGGACCCAAATCAGCAGGAGCTAAATCAGGACGGAATGTTGGCGAACAGCCCAAATGAGTACAAATGCCTAGCGCAATAAAAAACTCAGGTTTAATTGAGCGCAAATCATTTTTACAATATTCAGGTTGTTGGTTTTCAGTTGATTTTGGATCAACTAAGCTACCATCTAAAGAAGGCAAGTCTTTTCTTTGTTGCTCTGTGCGATTAAGTACCCAAACTGGCTTACCTTGCCACTCAACAGTGACTAATTGTCCAGCTTCGATTTTAGAAATATCCACTTCGACAGGGGCACCGGCAGCTTTAGCCTTCTCTGACGGGAAAAAGCTAAGCACAAAAGGCGTAGCAACACCTACAGCTGCTGCACCAGCAGCAGCGCCCGTAGCAAAAGTCAGAAAACGACGGCGGCCTTGATTGATTTCTTGATTATTCATTACCAGTTATCCTAATTATGGGAAATACCAAGCCATTAAACTGTTAGATTCTACCCGATTTTACGGTCATTCTTAAAGTGTTATTTAAAATAACGTAAAGTTCTGTTTGTTGTTTTGACTTTAAACAGGGTTTTCTTCATCTAAAAATACCATTTCAACACCAAATTCTTTTGTAATGGCATTGCCCAGTGCTTGTACACCATAACGCTCTGTTGCATGATGCCCAGCGCTAATAAATGCAATGCCAGTTTCATTAGCCAAATGATATTGAGCCTCTGATACTTCTCCAGTAAGAAAAGCATCTACTTGATTATCAATAGCCAATTGAAAGAAACTTTGTGCGCCACCAGTACACCAAGCAATTTTATGAATCATTTGCAAAGGATCACCGATAACCAACGCATTCCTCATTAAGCGTTGTTGGCACAATTGTTGAAACATAGATAAAGACATAGGCTCTTGTAGTGAGCCAATATTAAGTAAACCTTGCTCACCAACCTGCTTTTCAATATTCATTCCCAATTGGTGGGACAATGTTGCATTATTCCCCCATTCAGGATGCGCATCTAAAGGCAAATGGTAAGCTAATAAATTAATATTGTGTTTTAACAGACTTGCAATTCTGCGTTTTTTCCACCCAACTATACTGACAGGCTCGCTTTTCCAAAACATTCCATGATGAACCAACAAGGTATCAGCACCCATTTCAATAGCAGCATCAATAGCAACTTGGCTTGCTGTGACAGCACAAAGAATTTTATTTACATTCTCAGCACCTTCAACTTGCAAACCATTGGGAGCATAATCTTTAAATGTTTCTACTTGCAGTTCCTTATTTAGCCAAGCTAAAAGTAGGTTGCGCTTCATAACAAACCTTTTATTATTTATTATTGAGTTGACCTAATACCAACCTTGTTAAGGCAAAACAACAACCAGCGGGTACATCCACTCTTTTTGTTGTTGCTGATGAGTTAGCATCAATATCGACCCGCATTTTATCATTGGATAGCATCTTTATCTAATATTTACATCAAATTATATGCTTTTAATAACAAATTTATTTTCTAACTGGTAACAGCAATGCTTAACTATCTATCTCTCATCATTTATTAAGCAATAAAAAAGGGCTGCCTGAAAAGCAACCCTTTTTTTAAACTACAAGTAGTAAAGCGAAATTACATCATGCCGCCCATACCACCCATACCGCCCATGCCACCCATATCAGGCATAGCAGGCTTATCTTCTGGGATTTCAGCAATCATGCAATCTGTTGTTAACAACAAGCCAGCAATAGAAGCAGCATGCTGTAGAGCAGAACGAGTTACTTTTGCAGGATCCAATACGCCCATTTCAATCATGTCGCCATATTCACCAGTACCAGCATTAAAGCCATAGCTGCCAGAACCATTTAATACGTTGTTAATTACAACGCTTGGCTCATCACCTGCATTCGCTACGATTTGACGCAATGGAGCTTCAACAGCTTTCAATACAATTTGAATACCAGCATCTTGATCTGCATTAGCACCCACTACTTCACCAACAGAAGAGCGAACGCGTAACAATGCCACACCACCACCTGCAACAATACCTTCTTCAACTGCTGCACGAGTAGCATGCAATGCATCATCTACACGGTCTTTTTTCTCTTTCATTTCAACTTCAGTAGCAGCACCAACTTTAATCACTGCAACACCGCCAGCTAGCTTAGCAACACGCTCTTGCAATTTCTCTTTGTCGTATTCGCTAGTAGCAACTTCAATTTGTTGACGAATTTCAGCAACACGAGCTTCTACCAATGATTTTTCACCAACACCATCGATAATCGTAGTGTTTTCTTTACCAATTTCAATGCGTTTAGCTTGACCTAAATCTTCTAGTGTAACTTTTTCTAAAGACAAACCAACTTCTTCAGAAATCACTGTTGCACCAGTCAAAATTGCGATATCTTGCAACATTGCTTTACGACGGTCACCAAAGCCAGGAGCTTTAACTGCCACTGTTTTCAAAATGCCACGAATGTTATTAACAACCAATGTTGCCAATGCTTCGCCTTCAACATCTTCGGCAATAATCAATAATGGACGGTTAGATTTTGCAACTTGTTCCAAAACTGGTAACAAATCACGGATATTGCTGATTTTTTTATCAAACAATAATACAAATGGGCTCTCTAACGCTGCAATTTGTTTTTCAGCATCGTTAATGAAGTATGGAGACAAATAACCACGGTCAAACTGCATACCTTTAACAACTTCTAATTCATTGTCTAAAGATTTGCCATCTTCAACAGTAATCACACCTTCTTTACCAACTTCATTCATCGCATCAGCAATGATTTTACCAATCTCTTCATCAGAGTTAGCTGAAATAGAACCAACTTGTGCGATTTCTTTAGAAGTATCACAAGGTTTAGCCAAGTTTTTCAACTCAGCAACCAATGCTGCTACAGCTTTATCGATACCACGTTTTAAATCTGTTGGGTTCATACCAGCAGCAACATACTTCATGCCTTCAGCTACAATTGCTTGAGCCAAAACAGTTGCTGTTGTTGTACCGTCACCAGCTACATCAGCTGTTTTAGATGCAACTTCTTTAACCATCTGTGCACCCATATTTTCGAATTTGTCTTTTAATTCGATTTCTTTAGCAACAGATACACCATCTTTAGTGATATGAGGACCGCCAAAAGAGCGATCTAAAATAACATTACGGCCTTTAGGTCCCAATGTCACTCTTACTGCATTAGCTAATGTGTTTACACCAGCAACCAATTTTTGACGGGCTTCGTTACCAAATTGAACGTCTTTTGCTGTCATTGCATCTTCTCCAAAACTGTATATTCTTTAGAAATTTATCGATAAGTGTTAAGCAGATTTTGGTCTTAACCTACAATACCAAAGATGTCTTCTTCACGCATAACCATTAGTTCTTCACCATCCACTTTAACGGTTTGACCTGCATATTTACCGAAAATAACGGTATCACCTACTTTAACATCCATAGCAATGCGCTCACCATTTTCTAAACGCTTACCTTCACCAACAGCAATTACTTCACCCATATCTGGTTTTTCTGCTGCTGCGCCTGGCAATACGATACCAGATGCTGTTTTTTCTTCTGCTTCAACGCGTTTTACAACAACACGATCATGTAAAGGACGAATAGTCATACTTAACTCTCCAAAATGACGATTAAAACCCGCTCTTGATGACTTTATTAGTTAATAAGAGCAGCTTCATATTTCTATAATATAACCCGTAAAAACGAGTGAATCTTAACTAGTATTCATAATTAGGGCTAATTAATTAAATTCAAGTCATCAAAATAAAAAAACAACCAAAGCATTATAATAATTTGATTTATAAAGATATAAAATACAGACCATATTATTTTTCAAATATCCTGCATATTTTATAAAAAATATCACTTGCGAGCAGATTCGAAACTCTGCATTATTAGTAAACATAAATATGAACATTTAAAAGCTAAAACAAAGTTCGTATTTGTCAGATTTCGCACCTTTACTATTATAAATATCCATAAAACAAGATGCGTTTCTTATTTTTTACATTCACACGATGTGTATTAAGGAAGAAATATTATGTTGCATGCACTACTGGCGAACCCGAAAGACACGCCATTACTTGATGATGTTTCGTTTCTCAGTGAAGCTTTGCTTGAAACACTTCGCACAGAAACCCAAAAAGAAGTATTGGATGCTTTAGATGCACTTCTCAATAGCACAGAACCACAAGCTGAACTCACCGCACTATTACCGAAGCTATCAACAAATCAGATTGAAGACTTAATCCGTGCTTGCAGTTTATTTGCTCAGGTTTTTAATATTGCAGAAGACACTCATCACGAACGCCGTCGTTTGGTTCACGAAAATGAATCTCACAACCCTGCTCCAGGAAGCTTAGCGGCTTCTCTTGAAAAAATTAAAAGCAACAACATTGACAGCGATGCATTGCAAAATGAACTACACAACATGCATGTTGCAGCAGTCTTAACAGCTCACCCCACGGAAGTACAGCGCCAAACCATCTTAGGCCTGCACCGCCATATTCGTAGCTTATTGTCACGTCGAAACCAAAGCGTATCGATTAATGAGCGTGCATTATTAGCAGAAGAATTGCGCATCGTGATTCAAACTTTGTGGCAAACCAATGAAACTCGCCATTTTAAAATTACTGTTGATGATGAAATCTCAAATTCCTTGGCATATTTTCCATTAAGCTTTTTCCAAGCGGTGCCGCAGTTATATCGTAAAATTAATGAAGAATTAAAATCAGCTTACAATCATCAATTCAAACTTCCTAACTTTTTCCAAATAGGTGGTTGGGTTGGCGGAGACCGTGATGGTAATCCATATGTTAATGCTCAAACATTGACCAGCGCTTTTTCTCGTCATACACAAACTGTTTTTGAATTTTATCAAGAAGAATTAGAAAACCTATATTTAGAATTACCGTTATCTATTAGACACGTTAATGTCAGTGAAAAAATCATGAGGATGTCTTCTCTTTCTCCTGATACAGCCAGAGCAAGAGAAGAAGAACCTTATCGTCGTGTTATTGCCTATATTTTATCAAAACTAACTGCAACCGCCCAAAAGACAGGCGCTCAGTTAACAGCTCGCTTTGAGCAATCGGAACAAGCTTATCAAAGCTGCCAAGAATTCATTGATGATTTAGAAAGTATTCGCCAATCATTAATTGACAATGGCAGTGAATTATTATCTCAAGGACGATTGGCTCATTTAATTCGTGCAGCCTCCATTTTTGAATTTTTCTTAATGCCATTGGATTTACGTCAACATGCACAAATCCAAGCAGAAGCAGTTGCTGACTTATTTAATCATGCTGGCTTAGAAGATTTTCTTTCTTTGTCTGAGCTAGAAAGACGAGATGTTCTTTTAAGAGAGCTAACAAGCCAAAGACCTCTGCTTAATCCTTTTGTTACTTATGAAAGTAGCACTCAACGCGAATTGGATATTTTTCAAGCCGCTAGAAAAATCAAAGATACCTTAGGCGAGAAAGCCATCAACCAAAGCATTATCTCTAATGCAGAAACTGTTAGTGATGTATTGGTTGTTGCGCTATTAATGAAAGAAACTGGTTTATTAAGCTTTGAGAACAATCATGTTCAAAGTCGCCTAAATATCGTTCCTCTTTTCGAAACCATTGAAGCGCTAGAAGATTGTATTACGGTCATGAATGAATTATTTGCGATTGACTGGTATCAAAAATGTCTAGATAGCAGAGACCGAATTCAGGAAATTATGCTTGGCTATTCCGATAGCAATAAAGACGGCGGTTATGTGACTAGCCAATGGTCTTTGTACAAAGCAGAAGCTAGCTTGGTAAATGTCTTTAAACAACACAATGTCCGCATGCGTTTATTCCATGGTCGTGGTGGTAGTGTTGGCCGTGGCGGTGGTCCTTCTTATGATGCAATTTTGGCACAACCTGCAGGCAGTGTTGCTGGACAAATTCGCATTACAGAACAAGGTGAAGTGATTACATTTAAATATGCTGACCCAGCCAATGCTGAGCGTAATCTTGAAACCATTGTTGCCGCAACATTAGAAGCCAGCATCATGCCTAATAATACGCAGGCACCAAACCAAGATATCATGCAAAATTTATCTGATAGTGCTTTTAAACATTATCGTGAACTAATTACGCATTCGGGATTCATTGATTTCTTCCTTCAAACTTGCCCTATTCAAGAAATTGCATCTTTAAATATTGGTAGCCGACCAGCTAGCCGTAAAACTTTAGCAAAAATCCAAGATTTACGTGCCATTCCTTGGGTATTCTCATGGACCCAAACTCGTTCAATGCTTCCTGCTTGGTATGGTTTTGGTACGGCTGTTGCCAAGTTAATTGAAAATGATGCTAATGCTATGAATCAACTACAGCAGCAAGCTCAAAGTTGTGCGTTCTTTAATGCCATGCTATCTAATATGGAACAAGTGATGGCAAAAGTCGATATGGACATTGCTGAAGGCTATATTCACTTAGCAGAAGATAAAGATGCTGCTCGTGCCATCTTTAAGCTTATAAAAGCAGAATACAAAAAAAGCCATCAAGCATTGCTGGATATTCTTCAAGTTAGCCACTTGCTTTCAAAAAACCGAAGCTTAGCGCGCTCTCTAACATTGCGTATGCCATTCCTAGATGCGTTAAATTGGATGCAAATTGAATTGCTAGCACAGTTGAGAAAAAATCCAACCGATGAAAAAATCCTATCATTGGTTCACTTAACTATTAATGGTGTTTCTCAAGGTTTAAGAAATACAGGTTAATTAACTTCACCATTCAATAATCAATAGCCTTGATCAATTTAATATTGATCAAGGCTATTTTTTCAATATGACGATGACAAACTTAACAAGCTCATCAAGAATACCTATAATACCAGTACATACAAATATAATTATTCTAATTGAATTAACCATCAAGATAAAAAGCTTGATAAGAAAGCCTAATATGCACTTTGAGAAAATACAAAAAATTGCTGCTTTACTGAATAAAATCGTTTTAGGAAAACAAAATCAAATTCATCTTAGTTTAAGTTGTATTTTGGCACAGGGGCACTTATTGCTAGAAGACTTACCAGGCATGGGTAAAACAACCTTGGCTCATGCTTTAGCTATCAGCTTAGGTTTGGGTTATCAACGTATCCAATTTACATCTGATTTATTACCAGGGGATATTTTAGGTGGCGAAATATTCAATCCTGAAACACAACAATTCACTTTACATCAAGGTCCTATTTTTACTGAAGTATTATTGGCTGATGAAATTAACCGAGCGACACCTAAAAGCCAAAGTGCCTTATTAGAAGCCATGGCGGAAAAACAAGTGTCAATCGGTAGAAAAAGCTATCGCTTACCAGAACATTTCTTTGTCATTGCAACACAAAACCCCAACACTACAGGCAGCGGAACATATCCTTTACCTGATTCTCAGCTGGATAGGTTTTTAATGAATCTTTCACTTGGCTACCCGTCTTTTGAGACAGAAATGCGATTATTAAAAGGTGAAAATATTGCCAGAAAAATACGCTTATTAAAGCCAATTATTACCAAAGAAGAGCTAAGCGAGATTCAAAATTTCATTAGCGAGATACCCGTTTCTGATACGGTTTTAGAATACATTTTAAGAGTTGTAGAAACAACCCGAACCAATAGCCAATTTAGCGTTGGTCTTTCGCCTCGTGGCAGCATGGCCATGCTAATGGCCTCTAGAGCATATGCTTATTTGCACCATCGAAAATATGTCACCATTGATGATGTTAAAGCCATTTTACCAGCGGTTTGTGCTCACCGATTACGGGATGGCCGCAATGTATCTAGCGAATCAGCACAAAATTTATGCCAATGGTTACTAACCAATGTATCGGCTCTAGGTGCATAAAATGAAGGCCAAACTTAAGCAATGGCTAGCCAGTTTACCCACACCAATTCCGCCGCAATCCAGCATCACTTTGCAATTGAGGCAAATTTATATATTTCCAAGTAAATTTGGATTTGTATTTTTATTATTTTGCGCTTGCTTACTATTGTTGGCTATCAATTACGCAAACTCACTTATTTATATTATTTGTTTTTGGTTAGTATCCTTGTTTTTAGTTTCCATCTTTAAAACATGGCAAAACTTACTGGGATTGCACCTTTACTCAAGTAACAGCCACCCTGTTTTTGTTGATGAAAAAGCCAATTTCAACATTACCATTGAAAGTTTTTCAAAACCCTATTACACCATTTCAATTGCTCTAGATGAGCAAGAAGTTACCTTAAACTGTGAAAAGAAAAGCAATGCTAGCGGTTTGCTGTCTGTTCTGGCCACTGAACGTGGAATGATTGATTTACCTCGCATTAAGGTTTTTACAACCTACCCTTTAGGCTTACTCAATGCTTGGACCTATTTAGACTTAGATCAACAGACATTATGTTATCCCAAGCCACGTCCATGCCCACTTCCTGATGGCTCAATTCAAGACCAAGATGACGATGAAGAAAATGACAGCGAGCAAAGCATAAAATCCGCAGGTACTGATAACTTTGAGGGTTTGGAGCGTTACGCCATTGGTGACAATATTAATCGCATCCATTGGCCTGCTTATGCGAAAGGACAAGGTTTACATATTAAAGAATTTAGCCAATCCTCAGGTCGAGATTCATGGCTTGATTACAATCACTTTTCAGGCAGCCAAGAAAATCGCCTCGAAAAAATGTGTTACTGGGTTCTCAAATACCATGATGAACATCGTGTATTTGGTATAAAACTCGGGTCCATTCACATTGAACCTAGCCATTCAGAAAATCATTTGCACGCTTGTTTAGAAGCTTTGGCTTTATTTGGAGTTAGACCATGACTTTGATTCAACAGGATCAATTGCCACGCAATAGCATTAGCTGGCTATTAGGAAGTTATTCTCTAATCACAATTGCCCATTTGTATGCTTATTTATCTTGGTGGATTTTACCCATTGCCATCATATCTTTCGTATGGCGCTTACAAATTTTCCGCATGAAAATGCAATTTCCCTCTGGTTATACCAAAGCATTTATCGTTATTTTACTCATGGCCAGCATGTATTTTTCAATCGGCAACTTCTTAAATACAGAAGGCTTCTCTACTTTATTTATGTGCTTATATACACTTAAATTCATTGAGTCGAGAAATACACGAGATGGCTATGTTTTAGTATTAATTGGTTACTTTTCTTTAGCACTGCTATTTTTATTTGAAACCAATATCTTAATATTTGCTTACGGATTATTGGTTTTTACCTTGAATACGTGCTCATTAATTGGTTTGCAACTTTCTTGGCAATCTCAACAATCATCAAAGCATATTTTAATAACAAGTTTACAATTGCTGGGATTATCCATTCCTTGCATGGCTTTGTTATTTGTAGGCTTCCCTCGCCTACCAGCTCTACTTGCTATACCACAATTACACCAACAACAAAGCATTAACAAAACAGGTATTAGTGACAGCATGAGTCCTGGCAGCATCAGTGATCTCATACAAAGTGATGAACATATGTTTTGGGCTGAGTTTAATAACAAAACACCAGCTAATCAAGATTTATACTGGCGAGTGCTAACCTTGGATTATTTTGATGGTGTCACTTGGTCACAAGGTAAACGATTTGAACGTGAAGCACCCAGTTATCGCGTTGCAAATTTAGATAATAGTCAAAACTACAACATTATCTATGAGCCAACCCAACAAAAATACCTTGCTAGCCTTGATACATCAGAAAGCTTATTTTCAAAGTCACCATTGTTATTTTTAAATGATTTCAGCATCCAAAACCGCAATGATATTGAAACTAAAATGCGTTATGACTTGCGCTACATTCCCAATACAGTAAAAGAATTAAATTTAATTAATTCTCCTACTAAAGTACGCTATTACACACGCATCCCCAGAAACTCCAATCCAAAAACCATCAAATGGGTACAACAATATCCACAAGCTTCCAGCCATCCGGAGGAATTTGTACAAACCATATTGCAACATTTTAATCAAAATTCATATTATTACACTTTAAAACCACCCTTATTGGATGGTGATATTGTTGATGAGTTTTTATTTAATAGCCGTCAAGGTTTTTGTGAGCATTATGCGAGCAGTATGTCATTTATGCTTAGAAGCGCAGGCATTCCTAGCCGTGTTGTCACAGGATATCAAGGTGGTAAGCTCAGCGGCAATAATCAAGTTCAAGTTCGCAGTTTAGATGCTCACGCTTGGGTAGAATATTGGGTTCCTAACAAAGGTTGGCTTCGTGTTGACCCAACATCCGCAGTCGCCCCTGAACGCATTTTAGACGGCATCGACCACCTAATAAACAACACCGACAATTCTACTCAACAACAAGAAAAAACTGCTTTTTCTTCTGTTTTGGGGAAATTTGCTGATATCAAAATATATTTAAACTACCAATGGGATAAAAGGGTTTTAGGCTATCAAAGTGACAACCAACAAAGTTTCTTTAACGATTGGTTTAAAGCAGGTAATTGGCGAGTTGATTTATTAAAATATACTGTTTTAATTATTATTATTTTCATGCTAGTTGTTGCTGTATTAATCAACAAACCATGGCAACGCTACCGCTTCTCTATCTCAGCAGTATTTAATGGTTGTTTAAAAGAACTTCAAAATCGCTACCCTGAGCTGCATTTCGAACAAGGGGTTACGCCACACGAGGTTTCTCATTTATCAGATGGCATTTTAACGGATATTGAATTAAAGCATCTTCAGCAATTAATGGCTTTAATTGAAGCGTACATTTACCAGCCTAATTCCACCAAAGCACAGCAACAAGAAATACGCAAAGCAGTCAAATTATTCATGCGCAATAAAAAATAAAATACAGCACCTAACCCCCGAATATTGGTGCATTAGGTGCTTATTTTCTTTTGCACAAATTAACATACATACATGGTTGTATTTTTATAAATTTATGGCTATACTACTTGCAATTGTTTAAGGCAATTACTTGGAATTTTCAAGATTAAATTTATTGATCCCCTTTAAGTATCTTTATTGATTTCCATTTTTAATCCGATGCTAATTGTATTGTTTTCCCCTAATTGATTAGATCCCCTAATCTTTATTTAAAGGCTTTCTTCCCCCAAAGAAAGCCTTCTTTTTTTATCTTGTTCTTAACCATCCAGTAATGCTATAGCGATAGCGGTTCGTTTTTTGCACCGCATGAGGAATCTCTTTGCTATCAAAAATAACCAAACGCCCTGCTATTGGCTGAATCAGCAAATTCACCTCATCTGCCGATTCACTCTGAGAATAAAGAGCCAACTCCCCTCCATCAGATGAACCCCAATCATCCTCATTCAAATACAATACAATTGATAATGTACGACGACTATCTTCATGAAAAACATCCAAATGACGCTGATAAAAGGTTTCTGGCGGATAACAAGCATAATGAAACTCACCATCTTGAATACCCAAATAACAAGTGGCATTAATATAATCGATAAATTGTGTAACTTTGCTTAAATACATTTGCTCTATAACATCAGGGGAAGCATTGCCTAACCAAAGTATAAAATCACCTCGAATGCCATGATTAATTTGTTTTTGGCTATCTTGCCCAATGGCAGCTTTATGAAAAAGCTCAATTTGACTTTTTAAATGATTTCTCAATGCAACAACCTCTGTAACTTCAAGAAAATTATCAACTATTGCATATTTTTGAATTAGCAAATCGTTAATAATATTCTCATAAAAGGGGTTTAAATCGTATGCAGCCATATATTCAATCATTCAAAGAAATAGATTAAATATAATTTTTCATAATCTAGGCAATATATTTTTTTTAATTTAACGGAATTTTTCTTTCATACTGATATTTTTCGCAACATAAAACAAATATTCACCTTTAAATCAATTGCTTAAATAAAACCAAAAGATGATTCTTAAAACACTCTTCAAGTCAGATAAAGTGCATTACAATATAGAATTCTCAAGTTTAATGACGATATACCATGAAGCTTTATATGTTCTATATTGGTGGCAATGCAGGGTGTTCAAACATTGAAGTACACGATATCCAGTTTGTAGCCGTAAAAAAAATAGAGGATGCCTATCCAATTCTAAGAAGTAAGTGGTTTGGAGATCCTGATAAAATCCATTTAGATGGCTACCAACCCATTACATGGGTAGATGGATTTGATATTTCTCTACATCCGAATCCCCATCACAATGAAAATAAATTATTTTTTGTGAATGTTGGTGGTTATTTAGCTGATCAAATTGCAGAACAACATGCTTTTAGCTTATTCGTTGCAAAAACAGCATCTGAAGCAAAAGAAAAAGCCCTTAATAGCTTATTAATTGGCTATGATTTACAGCATAAAGACAATTTAAAAGATGTAGATAATTGTTTACAACTAAGCTGTATTGATAATATGTATATACATCTACATCCAAATTCTTTAGGAGAATTAGATAAAATTGAATGGCAAGGATACCGCCCAATTGGTATTGAAATATAATGAAAAGATGCCATTTAATAATATATTATCAATAAGGATTAATCATGCCACATACAATATTATTCAGCCCCATTAAAATAGGCCATGCTGTCTTAAAAAACCGTATATTTATGGCGCCATTAACCAGATTGCGCGCCATTGAGCCAGGCGACATTCCATCCAAACTGGCAATCGAATATTATGCCCAACGTGCTAGTGCTGGCTTAATTATCACTGAAGCAACTCAAGTTTCATGGCAAGCGAAAGGTTATGCTGGCGCACCGGGACTTCATACAGATGAGCAACAAAAAGTGTGGGAAGAGATTGTCAATGCCGTCCACGAAAATGGCGGTAAAATCGCCATTCAACTCTGGCACACAGGCTTAGTTTCTCATGCTAGCTTACAACCACACAACTTAGCTCCTATTTCTGCATCAGCTATTGATGTTGAGGCCCGCACATCATTGCGCGATTCTCATGACAATGTCATTCGAGAAAAAGCCAGCCCTGCTCGAGAGGCTAGCTTTGAGGAGATTCAACAAGTTATTGCAGATTTTGCTGCGGCAACACAACGGGCCAAAGCTGCTGGATTTGATTTTATTGAAATTCATGGTGCACATGGTTATTTACTTAGCCAATTTTGGGCAAAAAGCATTAACCAACGCACGGATTCCTATGGTGGCAATCTTGAAAATCGTGCACGCCTAATGCTAGAAGTATTGGATGCTTGTATTCAAGCTTGGGATAAAGAACATGTGGGTATTCGTTTATCTCCTTTAGGAATGTTTAACAATGTTGATTTTGGCTATGAAGAAGAAGAAAGCTTGTGGCTTATTAAGCAAATTAACCAGCGACAACCCGCTTTCTTACATATATCAGAACCAGATTGGGCTGGTGGCATTGCCTACAGCCAGTCATTCCGCCAAGCCATTAGAGAGTCGTTTACAGGCAGCCTCATTGTGGCAGGTGCTTATGATGCAGATAAAGCTGAAAAACGCTTAGAAGAGCAACTAACAGATGCTATTGCATTTGGTCGTGCTTACATTGCCAATCCAGATCTTCCAGAGCGCATTAAAAGCAATGCAACACTCAATACGATGGATCCAAAAACAGCTTATGCTGGCGGAGCAGAAGGTTATACTGATTATCCGACAATGAAATAATCAATCAAAAATGCTACCTATTTGGTAGCATTTTTGATCATCTTTTGCCTGTTTATTCAGCTGAAATATTCATCGTAGCAAACATATTATGATTGATGGTTTGTGCTCGAATAAATGCAGGTCTCGCCGTGGCTTCTTTCACATAATCGCTTAAAATATCATTCAAAACCATAATATTTTTATATGTTCCAGCCCAAGCCAACAATGACACCATCAATATATCCGCAACAGAAAATTCTTCACCCAATAAATAAGGTTGATTACTTAAATGCTCAGTCACTTGAGTCACTAAAACATCTAGCTCGGGATAACCCAAGGCAAAGCGCATTTCATCATTAACCTCTATATGATACAACTTGTCAGTCAGCGCGGGTTCAAACTGGTTACAAGTTAAAAATAACCATTTATAAAATTCACCTCGCTTCAAACTACCTAACTCTGGTGCTAGCTTTTTTTGTGAAAAAACATCTGCCAAATATACAATAATCGCCGCTGTTTCAGTCAGAACAATTCCATCAACAACCAAAGCAGGTACTTTCCCTGCTGGATTAATAGCAAGATATGCTGCTTCTTTCATATCAGTATAAAATTGAACAGGTACTGTATTGTATTTTGCATCACATTCTTCCAACATCCAAGAAACAGTGACTCCTCTTGAATGAGGATGAGTATATAAAGTCATGTCTAACATCTAAAATCCTTTTAATTAATCTTGTCACACCATAGAATTTTAGATATACAACGCGTCAGATTCTGTCAGCAGCCTAAACAGTACTGTCCAAATAAAAATCTTGGCTGGGTATACCCGTTTCTTGAAACCATTTTTTTAATAAAAAAGCCCTATCCGGCTGAAACTTCTCATTCGTTTGTTGTAAATCTTGGATTCTATCTACTCTAAAATGACGAAATGCAGTACGTATTTCACACCAAGCAATGATCAACCGAACATCATTAAAATAAGCCAATCCAACAGGATAAATACGGCGCTCACTCAGTGAGTTTTTCAAATCGAGATATGCAATAAAAATAACTTTTTGACTTTCAATGGCATGACGAATTTCCTGTATCCAATTATTCTCATATTCTTGGTGCTGATATTCACTGCCAACCAATAAAGGTGATTCATGAATATTTTGCTTAAGAACTTCAGGTACAACGCACTGAATTTTATGAAACAATGATTTAGCAGCATTAACAAGATGCTCATCAGCATGCCGAGAAACCCAACGCAACCCCAAAACCAAAGCCTCAACTTCAGATTGTTCCAACCCCAAAGGCGGCAACGCCAAATCTTGCACCAATAAGAATCCCAAACCAGCTTCACCTTGAATATTGGCTCCCTGAAACCTCAAAAGCTCCAAATCTCGATAAACCGTCCGAATACTGATGTTTAACTTATCTGCCAATATTTGTGCTTTGACAGGATACCGATACGATCGCAACAACTGCAATAGCATCATTAATCGCTCAGTTCTAGCCACTCTCGCCCCTATTATTTTTCATTTAATAATTTAACTGCATAATTTTTATTCATCTTTTTTGATTATGATACAACCGAAAAATATATTGATTGATAATAATTATCTCTACCTGCGACAAATTGTCTCTTCTTTCAAAACACCAATACTTGCTATGATTCGATCTCAAATTATATAAGGGGAAACACATGAAAATAAAAACACTCATAATCTTGTTAGCATCATTCACCGCTAGCCAATCCGTATTGGCACATGTCAGCTTTGTCTATACAAAACCATTGCAAGAAAAACGCTCATTTAAAGCGACAATTGCTGTACCACATGGCTGCAAAAGTACTGCAACGACACAAGTTACTATTCAAATACCAGAAGGAGTGATTGGTGTAAAACCTATGCCAAAAGCTAACTGGCAGAATACAAGCAATCAACAACAATACAAAAAAACATACCAGCAATACGGCAATAAGGTAGAAAAAGGTGTGAAATCTATCACTTGGACAGGTTCGTTACCAGATCAGGAATATGATGAATTTACATTTATGGCTTATCTAGCAGAAGGTAATGGCGAAACAATCTATTTTCCTGTTATTCAAAAATGTGAACAAGGTCAATTTCTATGGACAAATACCTCAGGAAAACCCATCCATGGACACGATAATAAAGAGCAAAATGCTCCTTCACTGAAAATCCTACCTAAAGAACCATAAAAAATATTAGAATGAAATAATCACAGTAGCAAAATAATAAATCTCATAAATGCACATACAAAAATGGCTATGTATATACATAGCCATTTTTAAATCTCTATTAATAATTAACTTAATTATTAATCTGCTTGCCTGCGTAGCATTGCTGGAATTTCAAAATCATCCATTACAGATTGATCAGCAAAATCAGCAGCACCTAAATTCATAGCTCTTGTTCCACGACCAGATCGTACAACATTTGAAATTTCAGGAATGCCTTCTGCGCTAGCAGGTTGTGCTGTTCTCACCATTTTAAGATGCGCACTATTATCAACATCGCCCGCTTCTCTCAAACCTGTCGCAATAATCGTCACACGAATTGCATCTTCAGTCATGCTTGCATCTTCTGCTGTACCATACTTACGCTCAGCATCAGCATGAGCATACTGGTCCACAACAGACATAATTTCACGGTATTCCGACATACGCAAACAATCAGGTGCTGTAGTAATATTCACCAACACACCACGTGCACCATCAAGAGTTACATCATCTAATAATGGACTTGCAATTGCTTGCTCTGTTGCAATACGTGCTCTATCAATACCGCTCGCCTCAGCAGAACCCATCATTGCCATGCCCATGATGCCCATTACATTTCTAACGTCAGCAAAGTCCAAGTTAATCAAGCCTGGACAAGTGACTACTTCAGAAATACCAGCAACTGCATTTTTTAACACATCATCAGCAGCGCGGAAAGCCTCTTTAACAGTAACATCGTCACCTAATACCGTTAATAATTTATCATTAGGAATAACGATAAGAGAATCAACGTGTTGACGTAATTGCTCAAGGCCAGCATTCGCAACTTGCAAACGCTTACCTTCATAATTAAACGGACGGGTAACAACAGCGACAGTTAAAATACCCATTTCCTTAGCGATCTCAGCGACAACAGGAGCAGCACCAGTACCTGTACCACCGCCCATACCAGCGGTAATAAAGACCATATTGGCGTCTTGCAAAACTTCAGCAATTGCTTCTCTATCTTCTAAAGCAGCATTGCGCCCCACTTCGGGGTTTGCTCCCGCACCTAAACCTCGAGTTAAATTTCCACCCAATTGAATACGCTTCGGAGCTTGGTTTAACTGAAGACTTTGCGCATCAGTATTCGCACTGATAAATTCTACACCGTGCAAAGCGCCTGCAATCATATTGTTAATAGCGTTACATCCACCGCCACCTAGACCAATAACTTTAATTACAGCTGGGCTTGCTGCAGACTCAACTACGTCGTAAACCAATTCCATGTACAACTCCTAAAACCGATCGCTTTTAAATTTAACTGTCTACCATATATTGTAGCGCATATTCCATAAAATATGCATATGATAGTCGTAAAATTTCGATAAATATCAAGAAAGCGACAAGACAATGGCATTTTTTAAAAATTATTTTTAAACCATGCTCTAACTTTAGTAATAATTGACTCGGTAGGCTCGTCTACGTCATCAATTCCAGCCTCACTTCCACCTTTTGCAATTTGCAATAAACCAATCGCAGTAGAATAGCGAGGATTGCGCGCTCTCTCAGCAACACCCGTAATATTTTGCGGAACACCCACTCGTGCTGGCAAATTAAATACATCCTCAGCTAACTCAACCACACCAGTTAAAAGAGATGTACCACCAGTTAACACGATACCAGAAGTCAAGACTTCCTCAGGGAAACCTGAACGGCGTAATTCATTCAATACCAATTCAAGAATTTCCTCAACACGAGGACCAATCACACTGGCTAAAGTACGACGTGAAATTTGTCGAGGACTTCTATCTCCAACACTAGGTACCTCAATCATGTCATCCAAGCCATCTAAATCTGGCAATGCTACACCATGATTAATCTTAATAAATTCCGCCGCATTATGAGGTGTACGCAATGCTTGTGCCAAATCCTTAGTGATTAAATCGCCAGCAACTGGAATAACTGCTGTATGACGAATAGCGCCATTGGTATACACTGCAATATCAGTTGTACCACCACCAATATCAACAACACACACACCAAGCTCTTTTTCATCTTCGGTCAATACAGCTTGGCTACTTGCCAATGGTTGCAATACCATATTCTCAATATGTAAATCACAACGGCTTACACATTTTTGAATATTTTGCATCGCAGTCATTGCACCTGTAATGATATGCACTCGGGTATCTAATCGAACACCGCTCATACCAAGAGGTTCTTTAACTCCTGGTTGACTATCAATAATATATTCCTGTACCACGGTATGTAACACATCATGATCAGGTGGAATATTGACTGCTTTTGCAGTTTCGATGGCACGGTCAATATCAGCTTGCGTTACTTCGCCATCTTTAATCTTAACCACACCCTGAGAATTCAAACTACGAATATGATTTCCTGCAATACCTGTTGTAACATTAAAAACCTTACAATCAGCCATTAACTGTGCTTCATCCATTGCTTGTTTAATCGCTTGTGATGTTGCATCAATATTCGTCACCATCCCCGCTTTTAATCCGCGAGCAGGTGCTTGTCCCAATCCTACAATTTGAGTTTCGTCATCAGACATCTCTGCAATCAAGGCAATCACTTTTGATGTGCCAATATCCAATGCGCAAACGTATTTATTCTCTTTCACAGCATTATCCTAAATATTGTAATTGCTTATTCATTCTATTAATGCTTTTTCATCTATTGCTTCATTTTTCTGAAGCTGCTTCATTTTTTCTGCATTTTCTTTTACAGCAAAGCCATCTTTATATCTTAAGTCTACGTATTCTAATGTATTTTTTTTCGACGATAAAACAGTTGCCCATGCAGATAAGAACCTAGCAACTCGCTCATCTATGTTTTTTCTACCTAATCTTAATGATACATCATTATTTAACATAAGAAACCATGCAGCACGCTCAGTGTAGTTAACTTCTCTAATTACTAATTGTTGTTTCTCAAACAAAGGGGCATTTTTAACATAAAATGCTGTTAATTTTGGCAAAATACTTTTTCTACCAGAGAAAACAGGGAAATCTTCTTGGCTCTCGACCTTAAACACTTCTCCATTTTCATCTACTAACCCGCCCTCTTTCCAATAAGCAATTGGCTTTCTTTCTTCCAAGTCAACAACGATTGTATCGGGCCACATACGCTTTACTTGTACGGCTTTAATCCAAGGCAATTTTTTATATTCTGATTTAATTTCATTTAAATCTATTTTAAAAATATTACCACGAACATGCTGCGCCGTAATATTTTGCAACACCTTCATATCTGTTCTTTTTAATCCACCATTAATTTCCACATGCTCAATCGGAAAATAGGGCGAATTAACAACATAAACAACACCAGCTGCCACCATCATAAATAATATAATAGTGTACAGAAACATTGTAATGTTTCTTAATTGTTTATGGTTATTCCACACGTGCGTGCCTTAAAATTTCAACACATAATTCACCAAAAGGTAAACCTATCTCAGCCGCCGCTTTTGGAACCAAACTATGACTAGTCATACCTGGCAATGTATTAACCTCAAGTAAATACATTTTACCATTATCATCCCTTAGAAAATCAACTCTGCCCCAACCAAAACCACCAATGGCTTTAAAAGCAGCCAAGGCTAAAGAACGGATTTCAGCTTCTGCATCAGCGCTTAAATTAGATGGACACACATATTGCGTATCATCACGAAAATATTTGGCATCATAATCATAAAATTCTGTTGCTGGAATAATATGAATACTTGGCAATGCCGTTTCGCCTAAAATCCCGCATGTAAACTCACCGCCACCAATAAATTGCTCAGCAATAATAACACCTTTATATTGCTTTAAGCTTTCATAAACGCCTTTAAGCTGGCCAGATTCCTTAACTTTTGTTACACCAACGCTGCTACCTTCTTCCGCTGGTTTTACAAACATTGGCAAACCTAATTGCTTTTCAACTGCATCAAAATCAGTATCATCTTCTAGCAACACACAATCAGGAACAGGTAATCCAATGGCTTTCCAAATTAATTTGGTGCGATATTTATCCATCCCGATAGCAGAAGACAAAACACCACACCCTGTATAAGGAATATCAAGGTAATTCAGGATAGACTGAACTTGGCCATCTTCACCAAAATTACCATGTAAAATATTAAATGCTTTTGTAAAGCCTAATTTTTTCAAATCAAATATTGATTCACTTGCAGGATCAAATGGATGTGCATCAACACCTTCACTGCGCAATGCTTCAACAACAGCTTGTCCGCTAATTAAAGAGATTTCTCTCTCTGAAGAAGTGCCACCCATTAATACAGCTATTTTACCAAAATTTTGCATTAGCTTTTCTTTCCTATGATTTTTTGCATAATTCAACCACAGCTGCCGGTACTTTACTAATGCTGCCTGCACCCATTGTTAATAACACATCATTGTCTTCTAATACTTGCAACAATGTCTCGGGAAGCTGTTCTACACTTTCAACATACATTGGCTCAATCTGCCCAAAAACACGAACAGCCCTTGCTAATGCCCGACTATCCGCAGCAACAATTGGTTGTTCCCCTGCAGCATAAACTTCAGTTAGCAACAATGCATCCACACCATTTAATACGCCAACAAAATCCTCAAATAAATCTCTTGTTCTCGTGTAACGATGCGGCTGAAAAGCCAATACCAAACGTTTATCAGGGAAAGCTCCGCGAGTTGCCTCTAGCGTTGCCGCCATCTCAACAGGATGATGACCATAATCATCAACCACCGTTACCTTGCCACCATTTGGTAAGGTAACATCGCCATACATTTGGAAACGACGACCAACGCCCTGAAACTCAAATAAACCTTTTTGAATTGCCTCAACGCTTGCACCACACTCCAAAGCAACACCGATTGTTGCCAATGCATTTAGAACATTATGTTGTCCTGGGATATTTAATACAACTTCAAAAGGTTCAATCTCACGATATTTTACATGCACCATAAAGCGCATTTTTTCACCCATTGCTTCTAAATCTGTTGCATAGATATCAGCATCATCCTTTAAACCATATGTAGCAAATGGCTTATTAATATGAGGGACAATATCTCTTACATGCTCACTATCAATGCATAAAAATGCTTTACCATAAAAAGGCATTCGATGCACAAAGTCGATAAATGCTTGATGCAACTTTTCCACACTGTGATCATATGTATCCATATGATCAGTATCAATATTGGTAATAACCGTAAACAATGGAGATAAGTATAAAAATGAAGCATCAGATTCATCTGCTTCAGCAACAATATATTCTCCGTAACCTAACTTAGCATTAGCACCAGCTGCGGTTAAGCGGCCACCAATAACAAAAGTCGGATCAAAATCAGCTGCGGCTAAAACAGATGCTGTTAAACTCGTTGTCGTGGTTTTCCCATGCGTACCACCAATGGCAATACCTTGTCTAAAACGCATTAATTCAGCCAACATTAACGCTCGAGGAATAACAGGAATCTTGTTTTCAACGGCTGTTATTACTTCTGGATTGTCAGCCTGAACAGCTGTTGATGTCACAACAACATCAGCCCCAGCAACATGCTCTTTAGCATGTCCTAAATAGACTTTCACACCTAAATTGCTTAAATGCTCGGTACTCGTACTAAGCGCCTGGTCTGAACCAGTCACTTTATAACCTAGATTATGCAGCACCTCAGCAATACCACACATACCTGAGCCACCAATTCCTACAAAATGAATTTGTTTTACTCGACTTTTCATATCTATTCCTGCTGTAACTAATGTGTTACAAAAACTTTCTCTGCTGCATCTGCTACTTCTTTGGCTGAATCAGGTAAAGCCAAAGCACGGGCATTTTTAGCCCATTGCAAACATTTTTCTCTATTAATATCCACAATAAAATCTGCTAATACTTGTGGGCTTAATTTCTCTTGAGCAAAACAAATTGCTGCGTGTCCATTGACCAAATACTGCGCATTTAATGTCTGATGATCATCAACCGCCCAAGGATAAGGCACCAATACACCACCTAAACCAGCCGCGGCCAACTCAGATACCGTTAAAGCGCCTGCTCGGCAGATGATAAAATCCGCGTCAGTATAAGCAGAAACCATATCATCAACAAATTCGATACAATTTGCTTCAACGCCAACTGCCTGGTAATTACTCTTTAATTCAGCTAATTTTCCACGGCCTGATTGATGCGTTACCATCGGCCGCTTCTCTTCAGGTATTAATGATAATGCATGAGGCAACATATCATTAAAAATTTTAGCGCCCAAACTACCACCTACCACCAAAAGCTTCAAAGCACCTGAATGCGAAGCAAATCTATCTTCTGGCTTAGGCATTTCAACAATATCACTGCGTACAGGATTACCAACTAAACCCTCTGCTGCTGGCAATGCATCAGGAAATGCATATAAAACTCTATTGGAAAATTTAGCCAATACACGATTCGATAACCCAGCAATGGCATTTTGCTCATGAATAATAAGAGGAATGCCTAACATTTTGGCCGCAACACCACCTGGAAACGTAACAAAGCCCCCAAAACCAATCACAGCATCTATTCTGTGTTTTTTAATAATATTTTTGGCATGTCTGATTGCCTTAAATAAAGTAATTGGCAAACCCAATTTTCTCTTTAAGCCATTTCCACGTACGCCTTTAATAGCCAGTAGCTCCAATGGAATAATATCCTGCGGTACAATTCTTGTTTCCATTGCACCTTCAGAGCCAAGCCAAATAACTTTATGGCCTCTTTGTCTTAATTCTTGCGCCACAGCCAATGCAGGAAAAATATGCCCCCCTGTACCACCAGCCATAATCAAATACGTTTTACTGCTCATCGTCATAATATTGGAAATCCTTGCATTTTTTGTCTATTTTCGTAATCAATCCGAACAAGGATAGCCATGCAAACCAGCATAATAATAACGGCAGAACCACCATAAGAAATCAATGGCAAAGTCAAACCTTTGGTTGGCAGAATACCCCAATTAACACCCATATGAAAAAAGCTTTGAATACCAATCCAAAGTCCAATTCCTTGGGCTGCATAGGCAGAGAAATACAATTCTAGTTTTTTAGCTTGCTGCCCAATTTGCAAAGCACGCAATACAATCCAGAGGTAAACACAAATTAAAATAATGCCACCTAATAGACCAAACTCTTCAGATATGACCGCAAAAATAAAATCAGTATGTGCTTCTGGTAAATAAAACCGTTTTTCCAAGCTTGCGCCTAAACCCACGCCAATAAATTCGCCTCGAGCAGAAGCCATCAAAGCATGACTAAGTTGATAACCTTTACCCAATGCATCAGCCCAAGGATCTAAGAAGCCAGTGACACGAGCCATTCTATAAGGTGATACGGCAATAATAAAACCGACCAGCCCAATAGCAATACCAGCTGCTGTTAAGAACCAGCTCATTGGTAAGCCACCCAAGAAAAGCATTGAAATGGAAACCGTTAGCACTACAATCAAAGAACCCGTATCAGGCTCTAAATAAATCAGCCCTGCACCCACGCCAATTGGAATACCAATTAAAATCACTTTTTTAAATTGGGTAACAATATCTTCTCGACGAGTCAAAAAACTGGCCAAGTAAAGAATTAAAGCAGCTTTAAAAAATTCTGTTGGCTGAATATTAAAAGGACCAACATGAATCCAACGCCTTGCACCATTAATTTCTCGACCTGCAAACAAAACAACTATCAACAAAATGTAACTGAAAATCAATAAATATGGCGCAAATTCATTCAGCCGTTTCATTGGAATAAACCGTGCTACAAAAAATGCACATATCCCACCAATAGTAACGAAGCCCATTTGGCGCTGCAGAAAAAACCATTGATTATTATTGTCATAACCAGCGTAGGCAATAGAAGATGAGTAAACCATGATTAAACTAAAACATGTCACCAAAGCCAGCATCCAAATCAAACTATGGTCATACCGGGTGCCATCTTTTAGAATCTGTCTATCCAATAAAGAATTGAGCCATTTATTTAGATGCTTAAACATATAAATCACTCATTACCTGAAAGTTGGTTAACGCATTTAATAAATACTTGTGCTCTGTGCTCGTAGCCATTAAACATATCCCAACTTGCACAAGCAGGGCTTAATAAAACAATATCCTCTGACTGGGCAAACTCAAATGATTTATTCACAGCATCGTTCATATCTTCAGCAAAAACCATTGGTAAATCCGCGCTTATCAATTGAGACTGGATAATCGAAGCATCTTTACCAATTAAAACGATTGCTCGGCCTTTTTCTTTTAATACGGGAGCCAAAGGGGAAAAATCTTGACCTTTACCAACACCTCCAAGAATAATCACCACTGGGTGAACTACACCAGCAATTGCGGCACAAGTTGCACCGACATTTGTACCTTTTGAGTCATCAATAAAAGTAATACCTTGATATTCACCGACTTTTTCAACTCGATGAGGCAAGCCTTTAAAGCTTTGTAAATGAGTCAGTAAATCTGGGCGATTTAAACCAATTGCCTCGCACAATGCCAATGCAACCAAAGCATTTGCTGCATTGTGCCAGCCATGAATAAGTAATTGCTCGGGAGATAATAAATTTTCTTCACCAGCTTTAAGGCTGTTAGCCGATTTATCAACCCAATAATCGGTTTTATCTTGCAAAGAAAACCATTTAACTTCTCGATTTGGCCTTGCCATCGCTCGGCAAAAGACATCATCAAGATTTAAAACTTGAGTACCTGAACCGTGAAAAACACGATCTTTACTATGAGCGTAATCTAGTAAATCATCATAACGATCTAAATGATCTTCTGAAATATTCAAAACAGTTGCTGCATTAGCACTCAAAGTTTCAGTGGTATCTAATTGAAAACTCGATAACTCTAGAACCCAAACATCGGGCATATTCTGTTTATTTTGCAAATAAGCAGTTAATACTGGCAAACCAATATTGCCAGCAACAACCGTTTGCAAACCCATTTTTTGGCACAAATGTCCAGCTAAGCTTGTCACAGTTGTTTTGCCATTTGAACCAGTAATGGCAATGACTTTGCTATTCGAATATTTAGCTTGATTGATGACTTGAGCGAAAATTTCAACATCACCCCAAACTCGACCACCATTCGCCTTGAATTGAGCGATAGCTTCTATATGCGTTGGAATTCCGGGACTAACCGCTAAAATATCAAAACCTTGCTCTAAACAACTAACTAGGCTGCCTGAAAGCACAGGGATATCTGAAAACTCAGTTTGTAATGAAGCTTTTTTCTCATCCGATAAATATTCATCAAAAGCATAAACATCGACTTTCTCTGCAATAAAAAATCGCAAAAGGGAAAGCCCTGTTTCCCCTAATCCCGCGACCAAAACTTTTTTATTGTGCCAGTACATAACCACTGCCTTTAATTGCAAATTACGGTGCTTCTATTACTATTTTTGTAATAGAAGCACCTATATAAATATTAACGAATTTTAAGTGATGCTAAGCCAATTAAAACCAAAATCATGGTAATAATCCAAAAACGCACCACAACTTGAGTCTCTTTCCAGCCTTTTTCTTCAAAGTGATGATGAATTGGCGCCATCAAGAAAATACGTTTTTTACGAGTTTTATAAGAACCCACTTGTAGCATGACTGAAAGCGCCTCTACTACAAACAAACCACCCATAATAAATAACACAATTTCTTGACGAACAATCACAGCAATGGCGCCAAGAACCGCACCTAAAGCCAATGCACCCACATCGCCCATAAATACCTGAGCAGGATAAGCGTTAAACCATAAGAAACCTAAACACGCACCACAAATAGCCGCACAAAAAATAACGACCTCGTTCGCACCTGGAATGTGAGGTAACTGCAAGTAAGTCGCAAATTCAGCATGGCCGCTAGCATAAGCAAATATTGCTAAACCTGCTGCAACCAAAACCACTGGAAATGCAGCCAAGCCATCCAAACCATCTGTTAGGTTAACAGCATTAGACGTACCAACAATCACCAAGTAGGTTAAAATCAAAAAGCCAATTGCGCCTAATGGATAAGCGAATTGTTTAAAAAACGGTACAATAAATTCAGTTGATGCTGGTAATTTTGCGGTATAAAGCAAAAACAATCCAGCAAATAAGGCAATAGCTGACTGCCAAACCATTTTAAAGCGCGCAGAAACACCTTTTGGATCTTTATAAACAACTTTTCTCCAGTCATCGTAAAAGCCCAATGCCCCTGTTCCCAACATAACAATGAGTAAAATCCAAATAAATGGATTTGCTAAATTACCCCACAGCAAAACTGTTACGGTAATAGCCGTTAAAATAAGCGAGCCGCCCATTGTTGGCGTACCAGTTTTTACCAAATGCGTTTGCGGTCCATCTGAACGAACAGCTTGCCCTACTTTTAATTCAGTTAATTTACGAATGGTCCACGGCCCTAACAGTAAACTAAAGACCAATGATGTCAGTGCCGCCATAACTGCACGGAAAGTTGTGTACTGAAAAAGATTCCAACTACTGAACCATCGCTCTAATATATCTGCTAACAATAACAGCATTTCTTACGCCTCATTTTTTTTATTAGTTATGGCTTCAACCACCTCTTCCATTTTCATGAATCGAGAACCTTTAACCAAAACCGTTACTTGTGCAGAAAGTTGCGCCTTCAGCGCTGTGATTAACTCTGCTTTATTTAAAAAATGCTCAGATCCAGCACATGCTTTTGCCGCAAATGAACACAACTCTCCAAGAAAAAATACTTTCTCAATACCAAGATGCTGAGCATAAGCCCCAACTTCGCCATGCAATGCTGGCGCAGACTCCCCAAGCTCACCCAAATCCCCCATAACAAGAACACGAGGAGCATCAAATTGAGCTAATACATCCAAAGCAGCTTTCATTGAATCAGGATTGGCATTATAAGTATCATCGATGACTTTCGCACCCAATAAACCCTCTTTTAACTGTAATCGGCCTTTAATATTTGTAAAGTTTGTTAAAGCGGCCTGAATATGCTCAAAAGAAATACCAGCTTGCAATGCCATCGCACATGCTGCAATTGCATTTTTTACATTATGTAAACCAGCAACAGATAAATTGACCTGACAACGACCTTGCGGTGCAATTAACTCAAATTGACTACTTAATGGCTGTAAAATAATATTTTCAACATGATATTGACCTTGATTCAAGCCAAACCCAATGCTTTTTTTATTTTTAGCGGCTGCCTGAAACACTTCAATTTCATTGTCTTCAACAGGTAGAAAAGCGAAACCATCTGGCTGAACGCCAGCATAAATTTCACTTTTAGCACGAGCAATATCACTAACATCATTAAAACCACAACCAATATGCGCTCTCATTGCGTTATTGATCAAAGCAAAATTAGGCTGTGCAATTTGTGTTAAGTAGCTTAACTCACCGAAATGATTCATACCCATTTCAATGACAGCAACTTTTGTACTAGGCTTTAAACGCAATAAAGTGAGTGGCAATCCCAAATGGTTATTAAAATTACCAGCAGTTGCCAATACTGAATCAGCGCCATATGCTTGAGTTAAAATAGCAGCAAGCATCTCTTTTACTGTCGTTTTACCTGATGAGCCAGTAATACCAAATACTTGTGGGTGCACCGCATCACGCCAAGCCTTAGCTATCTTTGCCAAAGATGCCTCAACATCATCAACCAACAAAACTCTGGCATCTGAGGTCGAAAAATCTTGCTCTGCTAAAACTAAAATAGCACCTTGAGCTAAAGCCTTATCAATAAACTGATGGCCATCAACATTCTCACCCTTGAGAGCAACGAATACATCGCCCTGCTGGATCTTGCGGCTATCAATCTGAAAGTTATTTACTGTTTTATTGTTAACTGTTAATGAACTGCCTAATGCATCAAAAATAAAATGTAAATCCAATGGAGAAATCATATTATTCTTCCCTTATTGCTAAAGCAGCTTTTGCAATTTCAAAATCAGAAAAATGGTGCTTAACACCCATTACATCTTGGTAAGTTTCATGCCCTTTACCTGCAATTAAAATAATATCGTTATTTTCTGCATGGTTAATTGCATATTCAATCGCGGCTTTCCTATCTACTTCAACCTTTTCAGGGCATGTAACAGCAGGTAAAATATCAGCAATAATTTCCTCTGGAACTTCCATACGAGGATTATCACTTGTTACCACCACTTTATCTGCATATTCAACAGCGCTCGCTCCCATCATAGGGCGCTTACCTCGGTCACGATTACCACCACAACCAAAAACGCACCACAACTGACTATCTTCTTCCTTGACTTCCTGCAATGTGCTCAATGCTTTTTCCAAAGCATCAGACGTATGAGCATAGTCAACCACAACCAAAGGCTTTCCTTCAGCTCGAATACAATCCATTCGTCCAGTTGCTGGCTGAATTTGTGCTAAAACCCCAACCACATCTTTTAAGCAAAAACCTTCTGCACACAAAGTAGCCAAAACTGCTGCCATATTTTGAGCATTAAAGCGACCCAACAAATGAGTTTTCACAACAGCAATACCCCAAGGCGTTACAAATTCAATATTGGTCTCAGATAAATTAGCAGAAAATTTTTCAATGCGAATCATGGCATCTTGATGGAATCCATACGTCAAAACATCTAAACTTGGCTCATCTTGTTGAAGTTTTTTCACCAACGCCAAGCCAAATTCATCATCAATATTGATAACTGCATGTTTCAACCCATGCCAATAAAACAAACGGCTTTTAATCTCGCCATAATTTGCCATATCACCATGATAATCCAGGTGATCACGGGTCAAATTAGTAAAAACAGCACTACTAAATGGCACGCCATTCACACGAGATTGATCTAAACCATGGCTTGAAACTTCCATCGCCACCGCTTTTGCGCCTTGTTGCTGATAACGACTTAATAAATTTTGAATACTAACGGCATCTAAAGTCGTCTGCGGACTTTCTTCTAAATCATCCCAAAAACCATTTCCAACCGTGCCTAATACCACGCACCGAGAATCTAACAAATCCAATGCTTGAGCCAACCATTGGCTTATAGATGTTTTACCATTGGTTCCCGTTACGCCGATATTAATCAGGTGCTGACTAGGAAAATCTAACATTTTCGCAGCAACTACGCCGGCCTGCTCTTTTAAAGAAGGAATACCAATATTTGGAATGTTCCAATTTTCTTGCCATTGAAACTGACCATCATCTTCCCAAATGATGCCGCTAGCGCCTTGCTTAATTGCCATTTCAATGTATTGTCGCCCATCAGTTACTCCACCTTGATAGGCAATAAAAATATCGTTAGCTTTAATATTACGGCTATCGATAACGGCATGAGCACCCACAAATGGAGGAGCCGCCAACAGCTTATTATCAATTGGCGGCAAAATAGTTTTTTTACTATACATAATCAGATTACTTAATTGTTGTCTGTCTTTTTAAATTCTTTAGTTGGAGCCACACCTAAAATAGATAAGCTACCATTCATAATCTCACCAAATAAGGGGCCTGCAACAACGCCACCGTAATAACCATTAGCAGTAGGCTCATCAATCATAACGGCTACAATAATTCGTGGATCCATTGCGGGTGCAAAACCTGCAAATAAACCAGTATGCTTATTGGCAACATAACGTCCGCCAACAAGTTTCCGAGCCGTACCTGACTTAGCTGCAACATCATATCCATCTACCGCACCTCGCGTACCCGTACCCCCTTTTTCGGTTACAGATACCATAATCTGGCGGATAACTTTAGCTGTTTCAGGCGAAATAACTTGATCACCTACTGGTGCAGCATCTAATCTCTTAAAACTAACTGGTAATAATTGACCATTAGTTGTAAAAATCGTATAGCCTCTAGCAAGT
>JASLFS010000084.1 GCA_030150505.1 Vitreoscilla sp.
TGAAGTCGGCTTTAAAAAAGCCTTACGCCAACTACGATTGCATGTTGTTACTCACATTATTTGTCGTGACCTTTGCCGTGTTTCCACATTGTCAGAAGTCACTCAAACCATTACCAATCTAGCCGAATTTACCATTGAACAATCATTACCATTTGCACAGCACATCTATCAACAGCGCTATGGCGAACCCATAGGTGCTTACACAACAGAACCCCAATCCTTAACAGTTATCGCCATGGGAAAAATGGGTGGCAACGAATTAAACGTTTCTTCTGATATCGATTTAGTTTTTACCTATCCAGAATCAGGACAAACCAATGGTAAACGCAGCATTGATAACCAAGATTTTTTTATCAAAGTCGGTAAAAAACTCATCCAGCTAATCGACGACATCACCGAAGATGGGCAAGTATTTCGGGTTGATATGCGATTGCGCCCCAATGGCGATTCAGGTGCATTAGCCATTAGCGAAAGCGCTTTAGAACAATACTTGATTACACAAGGACGAGAATGGGAACGATATGCTTGGCTAAAAGCCAGAGTCATTAGCGTTGGCAAAAATGGCATTACTTCATTGGTAAAACCCTTTGTTTACCGCAAATATTTAGACTTTTCGACTTACGAAGGCTTACGAGATTTACACCAGCAAATTCGCCACGAAGTTCTTAAAAAAGAAAAATTTGATAACATTAAATTAGGCGCAGGCGGCATTCGAGAAATAGAATTTATTACCCAAGTTTTCCAGCTCATTCGAGGCGGACAACTGCCCGTTTTACAAAGAAAAGATACCCAAGGAACATTATCGCTATTGGGTCAATTAAACATTATTCCACCGCAATCTAGCCAAGAACTGCTAACGGCTTATCACTTTTTAAGAGATTGTGAACATCGTTTGCAATACTGGAATGATCAACAAACCCAAACATTGCCAACAGAAACTCAGCAACAACAAATTCTTGCGCAAAGCATGGGCTTTGAAAACTATGCAGCATTTTATCAAGGTTTAAATCAGCATCGCCATTTGGTTAATGATTTCTTCAATCAAATATTAACATTACCAGAAGAGAACCAAGCACAAGCAGAACATCCTTTATTGGTTATTTGGCAAGATTTCCCCCATATCAAACCTGAATCAACTCACCTCTTTGAGCAACATGGCTTTGAAGAAAACTTATTAACTCGATTATCATTAATCCACGCCAGCCCAAAATACCAAGCTTTAAGCGACCAAGCTCAAAAGCGCTTTACCCAATTATTACCACTGATTTTCGACTTATGCCAAGTAGAAAAAAATGCCAATGATGCTTTTCGTCGCAGCTTAGATTTTCTTGAAACCATTAGCCGCCGTACTGCTTATTTAGCCTTACTCATCGAACAACCCAAAGCGCTAACACAGCTGATTCGCATCTTAGCCAGCAGTCAATGGATGGCAGATTATCTCAATCGCCATCCCATCTTAATTGATGAATTGCTAAGCAACAGTCTTTTTGATACCAACCATGATTGGCTTACCTTAAAAAACAGTATCAATCAAAAACTACACAGTTTTAACAATGATATCGAAGGAAAAATGGATGCTTTACGCCACTTCCAGCATGCCCTTATCTTCCGATTGGCCGTACAAGATTTACGAGGATTATGGGCAGTAGAAGCCTTATCGGATGAACTATCGGCATTGGCCGATTGCATTATTGCCGTGGCAATTGAACACGCTTGGTTAAGCATTAAAAAAGCCCATCAAGCACAGCCTGATTTTGCTGTTATTGGTTATGGGCGCTTAGGCGGCAAAGAACTTGGTTACGCTTCAGATTTGGATTTGGTTTATGTATATCAAGATTCCCATCCCGATGCCATCAACAATTACACCCGTTTAGCACAGCGCCTAACCAGCTGGTTATCCACCACCACAGCAGCAGGCAACCTATACCAAGTTGATTTGCGCCTGCGCCCAGATGGAGATGCTGGTTTTGTTTGCACCGAGTTTTCCGCATTTTCCCGTTACCAACATGAAAAAGCTTGGACTTGGGAACATCAAGCCCTCACGCGAGCTCGTTTTATAGCAGGCAGTGACAAAATTGGGCAGCAATTTGACCAACTAAGAAGTGATATTTTATGTCAACAACGCAATCTAACCACCTTAAAAAATGACATTTTGGACATGCGAACCAAAATGGAAAATACCCATCCTGCCGACATTCACAAAGTTAAATATGCACGTGGTGGTGTGGTTGATATTGAATTCATGGTGCAATATCTGATTTTAGGATATGCCCATCAACATAAAGCACTGACCCAAAACCATGGCAACATTGCCTTAGTTAATATCGCAGCGGAATATGGTTTATTTGATAAAAACTGGGTACCAGAAATTCAGGAAGCCTATCGCTATTACCGCAGCATTCAGCATCAAGCATTGGTTAATCAAAATATTACCATTGAAGAATCGCCAAAACTGCAAAGCTATTACCAACAAGTTTCTCAAATCTGGCTGAAAGTATTTGCATAACGTATCATCACAGAAAATCAATGATAAGAACTTAAAATGAATATCAAACAATCCTTAGAAAAGCAGCAAACGCCGATAAGCTACTTCATCGTTAGCTTAACCATTCTCTATTCACTCTGGGTATTCTCAGGCGCAGAACTGGGCATTTTTCATGCAGATTACGATAGCTGGCGCATAGCGCAAGTCATCTTACTAACCATTATCTCCCTTGGGGGCTTAGTGGTTACGCCAATGCAATTTAGCAAAAAGATAACCAGCTTAATCTTCAGTATTTTTATATTAGGTCTTATTAGCACCTATTTTAGCCATGATTTTGAACGCTCATTAGTTGATTTAGCACTATATTTCATGCTGTTTATAGCCACTTTAGTGTTAATGTCAGCTTGGCAAAACATTCAGCACAAAGAAATTATGCTATTTATCTTGGCAATTACACCCTTACTCACCATCCTTTGGCTACCCGTTAATATCATGATGAATATTAGCAATCAGGAATCATTATGGTGGTGGCACGGTGCATTTATCAACGTTCGTTATTTTGACGATACCTTACTACCGATTATCTTTATCGCCTTTTATCTAACAACATCACCCAAAATAAAACCGCTGCTTAAATGGCTACTTAGCATCGCTATTGGATTTTATTTATATGGTTTACTCAATGATGGAGCCAGAGCTCCATTACTAAGTTGTCTTATTGGTGCCATCACCATATTGATAATCAACCGCCCCGCTGTGAATAAATCGATTTTAAAGTATCTAATCATCAGCCTATTGGTTGCAATTTTATTATATGCTGGCCAACATTTACTCTACACTCCAATCAACTCGATACTCTTTCGAGAAGTTCAATCCAGTTCTGGGCGTGTTGATTTATGGACAAATGCCATTTATGCCTTATATAAATCTGGTTTTCAGCTATTATTAGGTTCAGGCGGTAACCCTATATCTGGATACATCATTAATGATGGTCGTAACCCAATGCACCCACATAACTTTATCATCCAATGGTTATACGAATGGGGAATCCTGAGCACCCTATCAATACTAGCTCTGGTTACGTTATTAATTAAGCATACTTTTAAACAACGGTTGACGATTCCCAATTATTTGCTAGTTGGTTTAATCGCCATTGCTATCGACGCCCTACTTTCAGGCTCATGGGTTTACCCAATGAGCCAAATAAACTGCATCTTATTAATGTCCTTAGCATTTAGCCATACCAAAGAGCCCCAACAAAATCACCCATTAACCTCAATACATTTACTAACCATCGCCATGGCTTGCTTCATGATGCTCTTCTTAAGCCCTATTCTTAACGAAAAAATCAATCCACATTTCACCGATAGTGAACACAAACAAAGTGCCCCTCGCTTCTGGTTAAATGGCAAATGACAACTATCTAACAAATGACATTTTTTGTTACTTTTGTGACAAAAAATGTCATTCCAATGCCATATAATTTTTTATCAAAAAATCTTTTTTTCAAAAAAACAATAATTTATGATTTTGGCATAGCGCTTGCTTATGTCAGACAGGTATTCAGTGAGCAACTTCACTATACTTAACTTATGAACTTGGAAAAAAAGAATGAAAACATTACAAAAAGGTTTTACCCTAATCGAATTAATGATCGTTATTGCAATTATCGGTGTATTGGCTGCTATTGCTATGCCAATGTACGGTGACTATGTGACTAAATCACAAGTAACTCGTGTAAACAGCGAATTAGCTGCCCGTAAAACATTAATCGATGCCGCTATTTTTGAAGGTGAAAAACCTGTACTTGGTAGCACAGCAACAGATTCAGAAGAAGGTCAAGCACCATTGGGTTTAGTTGATGGCAATGGTTCAAATGAGAAATTTGGAGAAGAAGTAACCTCTGGCATTACGTCAAACATGCTTGGTTCTATCCAAATTGCTGATTACTCAGCAGACAATGGCGCAGGTGATATGATTGCTAAATTTGGTAATAAAGCATCTACTGGTATTCATGATGTAAAAATTACCCTTCACCGTACAGCAGATGGCGTATGGTCATGTAATGTAGATCATTCAGCTGCTGGTGATGCTTGGAAATCTAAATTCATGCCATCTGGTTGTTCTGCTGCTAGCTAATATTACAATATCTAAGTAAAGCACCAAAGCACTGGATTATTACAATCCGGTGCTTTTATATTCCCCTAAACAGCACACTATCACCCTGATGATTATCCATAAGCCATTTATCGAGATAAGACAAAAATAACAGCTAAAATACCACAAAAAACCAACATATACCATTGTAAATAATAGTTAAATTTCACAAATAAAACCCAATGACATAAATCGTCACAAATATGACGCATATCGTCAACTCATATCCTTAAAAACACAACGAATTATAAAAATGCCATTTAAATACAATTGCTTACAAAATTGGCATAGTATTTGCATAATAAATAATGCAAGCAGTGAAGAAAATTCACGATACTTAACTTAAACAACAAGGATAAAATAATGAAAACATTACAAAAAGGTTTTACTTTAATTGAGTTGATGATTGTTATCGCAATTATCGGTGTACTAGCTGCTATCGCAATGCCTATGTACGGTGACTACGTGACTAAATCACAAATGACTCGTGTCAACAGTGAATTGGCTGCCCGTAAAACATTAATCGACGCTGCAATCTTTGAAGGTGAGCGACCTGTTCTTGGTACCGTTGCCCAAGATGGAGATGCTGGTGATGGCGAAGCACCTTTGGGTTTTGTAGAAGGCAGTGCTGATAACGGGACCTTTGTACCCGTAACAGCAACAGCTCCTACTATATTAACCTCCAACATGCTTGGTGCAATCGAAATTTCTAATTTTTCAGATAATAATGGTGCAGGAGCAATGGTTGCTACATTAGGTAACAAAGCTTCTACTGGTATCCACGGTGTTGAAATTCACATGACTCGTACAGCTGATGGTGTATGGAAATGTGATGTAAAACGCACTATTGCTGGTACTGCTTGGAAATCTAAATTCATGCCATCTGGTTGTTCTGATAGCTAATTAGCATATAAACAATACCAAAGCGCTGAGTTTTAAACTCAGCGCTTTTTTCTTCAGCATGACAACCTTCTTACAGCTCATAACAACACAATTAAATATCCCAACATATTTGTCAAAATAATCAACTATCTTATTGTAATTTAATATTTTTTTTAAAAACCCTATGACATTAACCGTCACTAACATGACATATATGGTCAATGAATCCTTTTCCAAAATCCACACATATTTAATTAACCTTAAAATACAAATAGTTACAATATTGGCATGGTATTTGCACTATAACCAATGTATTGATTATAAAAATTACAATACTTAACTTAGACAACAAGGATAAAAATAATGAAAAAACTTCAGCAAGGTTTTACCTTAATTGAATTGATGATTGTTATCGCAATTATCGGTGTACTAGCTGCTATCG
>JASLFS010000072.1 GCA_030150505.1 Vitreoscilla sp.
CAAGAGGACTGAATATAATATCCAATAAATAGATATCATGTTCATGTTTGTAACATACAGTACAATTATGGCAAAATCAAGCCACCTACCCAGTCATTTGATGCATATCAATCACTTTAGATATTTCAAATGAATAATTCTATTTTTAAAATTCATTAAAAAACAAATAATTGTGAGTTATTAAAGGCTCCCTGCACCAAACACCTTAAATAACAACAACAGTATCTTTAGCTCCACTCTCGAATAAATTTCACCATAAAACATACAAGCTATTTTTACACCATTGACTTATCTACTTCAGAATCTCTAAGCACAATATCAATGATGGCGAGCGTGTTTTGCCCAACGATCACCTATCCACTGCATGCCTTGTACGATAATAACCAACGTAATGACCGTTACAACCATAGCAACATTATCAAATCGTTGATAACCATAATTCAATGCCAAATCCCCTATTCCTCCACCACCAACAGCCCCAGCCATCGCTGTTGCCCCAACCAAAGTGATACTGGCAGCGGTCAAACTTAAAATTAATGAGGATTTAGCTTCTGGCAAAATAAAATGCCGCACTACCTGCCAAGTCGTGGCTCCCATAGATTCGGCTGCTTCTATAATGCCTGAATGAACGCCTAATAATGAATTTTCAACCAATCTAGCAGTATACGGAGCAATGTAAATCACCAAAGGAACAATCGCTGCTATCGTACCAATAGAAGTTCCAACAAGTGAACGAGTTAAGGGAATCATTGCCACCAATAAAATAATAAAAGGCAATGAGCGAATAATATTCACAAGTGGATTTAGTATCTTATAGATTATTCTATTTTCCCAAATACCATTTGGTCTGGTTAAAACCAATATAACCCCTAAAGCAACACCCAAAATAGAACCAACAACTAAGGCAATGCCAACCATTGTTAATGTTTGGCTCATGGCCTGTATAAATTGCTTGCTGGTTAATGCTGTATCAAACCACTGAATCATTGTTGCCCCCTATTCACACCAACGCCACGAGATTGCAAATATGCCACAGCATCCTGAATATCTTGTTTATCTCCGACCAATTGCACGAACATACTCCCCAGCACCACTCCACTAATTTCCTTCATATTGGCAAATAAAATATTAACTTTGATTTTATTCTGTAGCATTAGCTCATTGACCACTGGCTCATTGGCTGATGAGCCCAAAAACTCCAAACGATATACATTTTCATTGTGATTTAAATTATCCAAAATCCGTTCTGGAATTTCTTCATTCAAAACAGTATTAACAAATTTGCGCGTGGTCGCATGCTGAGGATCAGAGAAAATAGACAAAACTTGCCCTTCTTCTACAATCTGCCCATTTTCCATAACTGCTACACGGTTACAAATTTGTTCAATGACTTCCATTTCGTGAGTCACCAATAATATTGTGATATTTTGCTCACAATTAATTTTTTGTAATAACTTTAAAATCGCCTGCGTTGTTTGCGGGTCCAAAGCTGAAGTTGCCTCATCACACAATAAAATTTTTGGGTTATTAATAAGTGCCCGTGCAATTCCAACTCTCTGCTTCTGTCCTCCTGATAGCTGATTTGGATAACTGCTTTTTTTATCACTCAACTCAACATATGCCAAAATATCATCAACTCGAGTATTGATTTCATTTTTATCCATACCAGACAAAATCAAAGGCATAGCAACATTTTGAGCCACCGTTTTGGTTTCTAATAAATTAAAATGCTGAAAAATCATGCCTATACTTTGTTTATGAAGGCGACTTTGACTTAAGCTTAATTTATCAATATCAACGCCACCAACCAATACCTCTCCACGAGTAGGCTTTTCTAATTGGTTAACCAAACGAATCAATGAACTTTTCCCTGCCCCGCTATAGCCAATAAAACCAAAAATATCGCCTTGTTCAATATGCAAATTAATATTTTTTAATGCATGTAATTGGCATTTATCTTTGGTGTAAATTTTCTCAATATTTTTAAATGTAATCATGATATTAATCGGCACCCTCAGCTTGTTTTAATCGCTCAGAATAAGGCACTGCAATTTGCCATTCATTACCCAATAATTCATCTTCAGTGCTGCGCTTAACCAAATCCAAGTGCTCTGTGTAATGATCCAAATACAATTGACTAACAATTTTTTCTGCCACCCGCTCTGCACCCACATTGGTGCCAGGTATCAAACCAATAACGGGCCCCATGCTGACAGATGCACTCAAATTAAAACAATATAATCTTTCAATTCCAGCTAATGGCAAGTTATCTTTGGCTTGCAATTGGAAATAGCGACTAACATAAGGCTGAGATGCCAAGCCACTATTTTCTTCATCTTCAGGTATTTCATACGCATCTGCCCATGTTTTAATATAAGGACTTAATTGAGCCAATGCGTCTTTTTTATCCCATGTAATGCGATAACCAGTGGCTAAAATCAAATAATCAACAATAAATACAGCATCAGGGGTTCGAATGTTTAGTTTTTCCCCTTGCAAACTCACATCCAATATAGGGCTGTCAAAGTTAAAATAAGCATTTGAATGCCGAGAAACTCGCAGAGTACTACCATGCGGCGCAGGTGTTTTTGCTTTAGCCACATAATCGCTGTAATGCCATTTCTGTGCATCCGTGAAATGCTGATAAGCACAAGAGAACCCAGCATTACCTGCAACTTTGCCACGATTGACTCTAGGCATATCACTAGCACGAATTAATATTTCAACGGATTTTGCCCCATTTTCCAAGGCTGTGGCTGAACTATCCATCGCCCCAGCACTATAGCCAACAACAGCAATATCCCTATCTTTAAAACGACTGTAATCCGTCCCTGCATAAGAATGCTCCCAATAAAGATTAGGAATATCATTCATAAATTTAGGAATATTAGGCTCACTGAAAGATTCCATACCCATGGCTAAAATGATATGTTCAGCAAAATATTGCTGAATACCTGTTGGGGTTTGAAAAGTTAGTTCACTGCCATTTTCTAAAACTGTTAAATCAATCAAACAATATTCATTTTGTATTTGTGGCTGAGTTATTTTTTTAAACCATTGTAAGTATTCACCCCATTGCAAACGGGGAATTTTATCTAATTGCTCCCAAGCACTATGGCCAAACTGAGCTTTAAACCACGCTTGAAAAGACAAAGATGGTGAAGCCATCGCAGGTCCTAAAACATGCTTTGGAGAGCGCAAAGTTTCCATCAAAGCTGGTTTAATCCATGGCCCTTCTTGCCCATCTTTTGCCTGGTCAAAAACCATAGCATTCACACCTTTTAGCTTTAAAGCAAAAGCAGCAGTAATCCCAGACATTCCACCACCAATAATGGCCACATCTAATTTTTGGCTAGCAATTTGATTACCTGATAATACCCAAGGATTAATGGGTAAATTTAAGTATTCAAAATCTCGTTGGATTTGTTGTTCTAATTCATTTAATCCACTTATTTCATTCATGCTTTTTCCTTACTCCACACTCAATTCAAAAGGCTCTCCCAGTGACAACATCAAGCGATTCGCCCACGAGAAAAAAGCAGTTGATTGTATTAAATCCAATAATTCCAATTGACTAAACCCTAGATTTTTTAAAGCCTCAAATTGATGTGTTGTGACTTGTACTGGCGTAGCGCTCAATGCAGCTACAAATTCTGTTATTGCTAATAATCGTTTATCAAATCCTTGTGCCAATATTTCCCCTGCTGCCGTTTGTAGTAAGCGATTCACATCATCCGTACGTTTTTTTTCATACTGACAGGCTTTTCTAGCATGAACCGAAGCACAATATATACAACCATTAACTTTACTAACGGCTGCTGCTGCAAACTCACGCTCCCACCGAGGCATACCTTGTGGTGTATAAAAAACACCACGGTCAATTAACGTTCTAATCTCTAAAATTTTGCTATGATGAGCCAATAATAAAAAATACTCCGAATGTAGCTGCCCATGTTTTTTCATTACTTTTGCTTCATTAATTTGCAGCGTTTGCTCATCCCGAATCGTTAACCAAGGCTCCCAACCCAAATTCTCTTGCGTAAATGCTACAGGTGCTTTTTTGCCCAACTGTGTTTTTACTTGTTGATTCCAGATACCGGCACGAACAGCATTAGCAACATGAGAAATTCCTTGCCCTTGTAATAATTGCAAACCCAAAATCAAACGAGCTTGGTATGTCACAAAAGTAGCCAATTGAGCCAATAAAATAACATCCTCAACTAAAATACCCTTTTCGAGTAACGCTTGTACTAACGAAAACTGAGCCTGTTTCGGCTGCTGGTTAATAACATCAACATATACCAAAGCTGTTTGAAAAATTTGGTTATTATCATCAACCAAATCATTCCCCAAAGCATCTTGATAAAAATCAGCCAACACATCACTTCCCAACTGTCGGGATACTCGCTCCGCAATAAAATAACGCATAGGCAACGTTAGCCATTCAGAACGAGCATCAAGAATAACTTCAAATGCTTTTTGAGTATTCTCAGTTGCCCCATCACGAATCTGCCTAACTGCAGCTAACTCAGAATCAGGATGAATATTGAGTAATTGATTAATCACATCATGAGCTAAATCCGCCATCTGAATACCCTCTTTCGTTATCATATGAACAATTTTTGATTAATCATTAAATACTATTTTTTTAATCCGCCAAACGAACTATTCGCTATATATTTATAACTTAATCCTCTATTCAGCAAACACGTAAAATAATTTTTATAAAATGCTCTTAATAATCCTAGCTATAAACTATTCTTTGAATTTATAAAGATTACTTAGAACTTATTTTTATTTGAATATAAATATATGGTCTAAATTGCCAATCAAGCCTCAGCTATACTCAATCAAAATATGGGTATAACCAAAAGAAAGAATGGGAATGGGTATGTTAAAAACAAAATGGGCAAAATTAGCTTTATTCAGTGCAACCTTATTTGCATTAGCTGCATGTGGAGAGCGAAAAGTAGACGAAAGTAGTGATAAAAAAGAAATTACCATCGGATTTGGGGTTGGTAATTATATTGATCAAGTTGAAAAAGGCATCGGTCCTATTTTAGAAAAAAAAGGTTATAAACTAAACCTGCGCCAGTTTTCCCAAAACCGCCAAGTTAATCCTGCCTTTGAAGAAGGTGCAATTGATGCATCAGTCAACCAAAGCAGCGCTTATATGAAAGCATATAATGACAAAAACAATATTGA
>JASLFS010000076.1 GCA_030150505.1 Vitreoscilla sp.
AGGGTCGGGCGTTCGAATCGCTCCGGGTGCGCCAGTCGAAGAGTTTGTAAGTAGTTCAGTAATGCGCCCATCGTCTAGCGGTTAGGACACTGCCCTTTCACGGCGGCAACCGGGGTTCGATTCCCCGTGGGCGTACCACAAACTTTCTCATCTTAAGTATTACCTCAAAGTTTTAAATCCCAAATAAAATCTAAATTCTGTTTTAAAACTAAAAAATATTTTTAGTTATATTGATTATCTAATTGTTAATTAGTTATCAGTTAAACTGTGTAAATTGTATTTTCAAGTCTAAAATTGATTGCTTAAATAAATAAACATTATTTAGTAGTTAAAAAGGAAAAGCATGAAAATGATTAAAACAGTAACTTCAGTTCTTGCATTGGTGGCAGTTGGTACTTCAATGGCTCAGGCTAAAACGCCAAAAGTTAATGAGAAGGATGCGGCTCAAGAGCAGCAAATCCAAGTTGAATTGCCAACCGTTAATTATGATGCAAAAACAGAGGTTGCTTATTCATGTGGAACCAATGGTAGTGATAAAGTCCGTGTAATGTATGCGCTGGACAGCAAAACAAATGAAGCTGTGTTAGCACAAGTACTTTACCAAAACATATTATCACCTGTTTTATTGCGCGTTGGCGATGAAGATATGAATCGTTTTAGCAGTAATGGTATAACTTGGACAGCTGATAAAGCGAATGCTAAGAAAATCGACAAGGTTGATGGCAATATGTTAAGCCAAAGTGATGTTCAAGAAATAGATGGCCAAAAGGTTCCTGTTGAGCAGATTGTTACTAAATACTGCAAACTTGATAAAGCTGAAACTAAAAAATTAGCCGTAGCCAATAAAAAAGCAGAACAAGAAGCCTTGGCAGAAGCTGCGAAAGAGGCTGCAGTAAAAAATAAATAATTGATTTTGTTTGAAACCATATAAAAGGATGCTAAGGCATCCTTTTTTTGATGGCAACATTAAAGAGGATTGCATAATTGCCTATCTTAAAATAATTAAAAATTTATTTTAGCAATAAATATAAATGCTATTGGGTATTTGCCATGCTAAATGATGATAATATTTTAAATGAATTTTAGCGCATCATTTTTTGGGAATATATTTTCATTTAAAAGTGGATAATGAGATATTCATTAAAATACAAGGGGAATTCAAATGACTTTAGCTTATTGGTGTGTTTTTATAGCAATGTTTTTGCCATGGTTATCTGCGGCATATGCCAAAAAACAAGGTGGTTTTTCGGGAAAGGATAATCATGATCCCCGAGATTTCTTAGCTCACACACAAGGAGCAGCAAAGAGGGCTAATGCAGCACAACAAAACGGCTATGAAATTTTTGCACCATTTGCGGCAGCTGTCATTATTGCTCATGTTACAGGCAATGCAGCACAAGGGTGGATTAATTTTTGGGCTGTTTTATTTGTTGTTTCTAGAGTCGCATTTATCTATTGCTATATTAAAGACACGGCAAGTTTGCGTTCTGTTATGTGGTTAATTGGATTGGTTGCCATTTTAGCGTTATATTTTATGGCAATTTAGATAATTAATTTTAAAAAGCACAGAAATATCTGTGCTTTTTTTGCTATAATGAACGCAAATTTTTGGGGACTTTTTAGCCCTTTTTTAAATGTTCTATTTTAAATAACAAGGATTCTACATGATTAAGGTTGCGATTAACGGCTATGGTCGTATTGGTCGTCAAGTATTGCGTGCGATTTATGAGTATAACCTACAAGACCAATTTAAAGTTGTAGCGGTAAATGCTTCTGGCGACTTGGCTACTAACGCACACTTAACCAAATTTGATACAGTACATGGTCGTTTTTGTGCTGATGTTCAGCATGACGAAAATAGCTTGGTTATTAATGGTGATGTTATTCCTTTCTTTGCAACGCGCAATCCAGCTGAATTGCCATGGAAAGAATTGGATGTAGATTTGGTAATGGAATGTACTGGTGCATTTACAAGCAAAGAAAAATGCCAAGCGCACTTAGATGCAGGCGCTAAAAAAGTATTGATTTCTGCACCTGGTGGCGCAGATGTTGATGCAACAATTGTTTATGGTGTGAACCATGATGTATTGACTCCAGAAATGACTGTTGTTTCTAATGCATCTTGCACAACAAATTGCTTAGCTCCTGTTGCTAAAGCATTGAATGATGGATTGGGTATTGAAAAAGGTTTGATGACAACCATTCATGCATTTACCAATGACCAAGTGTTAACTGATGTACGCCATAAAGATTTACGTCGTGCTCGTAGCGCTGTTGAAAACATGATTCCTACTAAAACAGGTGCAGCAAAAGCAGTTGGCTTGGTTCTACCTGAATTACAAGGCAAGTTAGATGGCTTTGCGATGCGTGTTCCGACTATTAATGTTTCTGTTGTGGATTTAACATTCGAAGCTAAGCGCGATACAACGGTTGATGAAGTGAATGAAATCGTTAAAGCTGTTGCTAATGGCGCTATGAAAAATGTATTGGGTTACAATGTGTTGCCATTGGTTTCTACTGATTTCAACCACACAACTGAAGCAAGTACTTTTGATAGCACTTTGACTAAAGTATCAAATGGTAACATGGTTAAAGTATTGTCTTGGTATGATAATGAGTGGGGCTTTAGCTGCCAAATGCTAAATACTGCTCGTGCGATGTTTGGTGTTGAAGTTAGACCATTTAACTAAATATCCAATCATGAAAAAGGCTGTCTTTGGCAGCTTTTTTTGTGCCTAAAATATGCTTTATTAAAGTAATGATAGAATATTAGAATCTAATTTTTCATATATAAAGGAGAATGATGTATACCATTAGTTTAAGTACACCATCGCTACTTTTCCCTGCAATATCATTGATTATGCTTGCTTACACCAATCGTTTTTTGGGTTTATCTAGTGTGATTCGCCATTTACATAGTGAATACCAGCAGAATCCAGATAGTGGTATCGTTTATCAAATACATAATTTACGTCGTCGAGTTCTGTATATTCGCAATATGCAAATTTATGGTTGCATTAGCATTACATTGTGCATTGCTAGTATGATATTTGTTTTTTATGATAAACAATTTTGGGGCATTGCTTGTTTTATTGGTAGTTTGGTGAGCATGATTATTTCATTATTGATTTCTGCTTATGAGCTATTTCTGTCTGGTGATGCTTTGAATATTTTATTATCAGGAATGGAAAAGGATTTATCAAAAGTAGAGGCTGAGCAAACGGTTGTACCATGGAAATTGAAAAAAAGCCGTCGGGTAAAACGGTCACCATTAAATGATGATGTTTTATAGAAAAAATATAAAGCGATTTTATTCTATATTATTGATATAAATATTATTTTATTAATTAATCAGTAGTATTCTTGCTTACAATGAAAAGAAAATTGTTTTATTTGCATTAAAATTGTTTTTAGATAGGTGTGGATTGGGTTCTTATCGGATGGTGTATTTCCATTTGCCATAAATTTCTGTTATTGTCTTTATCACATTCGATGTTTTTTATTTTTATTTTATAAAGGAAATAAAATGAGTAAAGGTGAAAAGAAAGAAAAGAAAGTTGTTAAATTGGCAGAAAAAGTAGCTGATCAGAAAAAAGCAACGAAATCAGCGAAGAAATTAGCTAAAGCTGTTTTGAAAAAAGAGAAATAAATTTAAAAAAAGCGCCATTTTAAAGATGGCGCTTTTTTTATATGGTTATAGGTTAAATTTTATTGAGTTCATGCCATTTTTTTTCTAAACGCTTAATCGAAACAGGATAGGGCGTTTTGAGTTCCTGTGCAAATAATGAAACACGAAGTTCTTGTATTTGCCAGAAGAAATCAGCTAAATCATCTGAAATGTCAGATTGCTGCTTTTGTAAAATTGCTATTTTTTCTTCCCATTGATGGTAGAGTTTTTGAATATCATCTTCACGCGTTTTGTCCCTACTTGGATTGCCGCTGTATTTTTCAATACGCAAAGCCATGGCTTTAAAATATCGTGCTAAATGTGGCCATTGTTGCCAAGGTGTTTGGCTAACGAAATTTTTCCCTAACAATAAATCCAACTGCTCTTGTAACGTTTTTTGTAAAGGATGCTTTTGCATTTTGGGTTTTAATGCAGCTAGCGCATGAGCTGTATCTAATAAATAGCCATTGAGTGCTTGTTTGACTGCCGGTAAGCGACTTCTAGCACGTTTGATTTGCTCTTTGAAAGCTTTTTCATTTCTTGGTAATTCATCATCGCCAATAAAAGCACGGTCACAAACTGCTTGGGTAATGTCTTCTTTTAATGAATCAACAGAAATGTCACGCATAATCATGGCGATTTGGGTAAAGTCGGGAAGCCCTTTGTTTAAATCACGGATATGTTCTTTGAGTTGCAAACTCATCAAAGCGATAATGCCTTTTCTGTGAGCTTTTTCTGCGCTGGCTTGAGTATCAAATAATCGCAAGCTAATCGTTTGATTTTTTTCATGCAATAAGCCAAGGTAACCCGTTAACTGTTGTTTACCACGGGCGAAATCAATTTTGTCAGGTAATGTGCCTATGTCCCAGCTGGTAATATTTTGGCGCTCAAAATCTTGGCTATTATCACGGAATGTGACTGCAGCAGCTTGTCCTAGTTGCTTTTGTAGGTTGAGTAAATCTCTTCCTAAGCCCAATTCATGGCCACTATCATCAATCACACGAATATTCATGTAGCAATGATCAGGTAGTTTAAATGCTTGCCAGCTATCCATGTCGATGTCGTTTAAAACGCGCATATCTCCAGCAAATTTCGCAATGTATTGCGCTAGCTGTGGAAGAATACCTTCTTGCATATTATTGGTTTGGCTTAAGAACTGGGTAATAAATTCTGGGGCTGGTACGCAGATTCGACGAATGCTTTTTGGCAGTGCTTTGATGAGTAAATTTAATTTTTCTCGAATAAAACCGGGTACTAACCATTCTAAGCTTGTTGGCTGAATGCGATTAAGCACTGTTAAAGGAATGGTTAAAGTAATGCCATCTAAAGCATGGTGAGGTTCAAAGCGATAAGATAGCTTGAATTTGCCATCTGCAGTATGCCAGTATTCAGGGAACTGGGTTTCTGTAACGTTGTCAGCTGCATGCTGCATCAAGTCATCACGTTGCATGAACAAGCATTTTGGATTGGCTTGTTCTGCTTCTTTGCGCCAAATCTCAAAGCTTTTTGAATCAACAATGGCAATCTGTTTGCTTTTGCTTTCAACAAAATCGGGGATGCGTTGTTGGTAAAATGCATAAACGACTTCATCATCGACTAAAACATCTTGTTTTCTAGATTTGTGCTCCAAAGACAAAATATCTTTGATGAGGCGATTATTGTGTTTAATAAAGGCTGCCTGAAAGTCATTTTCGCCAGCAACTAAAGCACCACGAATAAATAATTCGCGGGAAATGGTTTCATCAATGCGGCCGTAGCTTACCAAGCGACGAGGAATAATGGTTAAGCCATATAAAGTAATGCGTTCACTGGCCATTACTTCGCCACGTTTTTGTGACCAATGTGGCTCAAAATAATGGTATTTAACCAAGTGTGGTGCTTCTTGTTCAACCCAATTTGGCTCAATTTTAGCTACATCTTTGGCATATAACTTACTGGTTTCGGTTAATGATTCAGCCATCACCCATTTAGGTTTGGATTTAAACAAACCTGAAGCGGGAAAAATATTAAAATGAACACCACGAGCGCCTTGGTAATCATGGCTATCAGGAGCTTTCATTCCAATATTGCTTACTAAGCCAGTTAATAATGCGCGATGAATTTGTTCGTAAGTGGCTTCTGTTGTATTGGGTTTTAAATTGAGTTCTTTGGTTAATTGTGAAAGTTGTTGATGCAGTTCTTGCCATTCACGAATGCGCAAATGTGATAAGAAATGCTCTTTGCACCATTTTATGCGCGCTCTTTGGCTGGTTAATTGCTCTCGTGTTTTTTGATAACGAGCCCATAAATTTAAATAACTTGTGAAATCAGATTCTTTATCTAAAAATTGTTGGTGGGCTCTGTCGGCAGCTTCTTTTGCTTCAAAAGGACGTTCACGAGGATCTTGAATCGATAAGGCTGAAACTAAAATGAGCATTTCAGTGACGCAAACGTGTTTTTCTGCAGCCAATAACATACGAGAAATCTTTGGATCAATTGGCAATGTGGCCATTTTTTTGCCCAAAGTCGTTAATTGATTATTGGTGGTAACTGCTCCTAATTCCTGTAGTGCAAGAAAACCGTCGTTAATATAACGGCTAGCTGGCGCTTCAATGAAAGGGAATTGGTCTACTTTTCCCAATCCCAAACTTGCCATTCGTAAAATCACAGCAGCTAAGTTTGAGCGTAAAATTTCAGGATCAGTAAATTCGGGACGCTGGTTAAAATCTTCTTCGCTGTATAAGCGAATGCAAACGCCGGCTGCCACACGACCACATCGTCCTGCACGTTGTTTTGCCGCAGCTTGAGAAATTTTTTCAATGTGCAATTGTTCAACTTTTACCCGAGCAGAGTAGCGCTTAACACGAGCAAGACCAGTGTCAATTACATAGCGAATGCCAGGTACGGTAAGAGATGTTTCAGCAACGTTGGTGGCTAAAATAATGCGGCGTATATTGCCACTTGGAGAGAAGATTTTTTGTTGCTCTTGATTTGATAATCTGGCAAACAAAGGCAATACTTCGTAATAGCGAGAATAGGTTGATTTTCTTAAAGCATCTGCTGCTTCACGAATATCTCGTTCCCCTGGTAGGAATACCAGAATATCCCCATCACCAATGCGACAGAGTTCATCCACGGCATCTACAATTGCTTCATTAATTTCAACTTCTGTGTCATTGTCATTTTTGGTTTCTAGTGAACGATATTGAATCGTAACTGGGTATGTTCTGCCTGAAACTTCGATAACGGGAGCGCCATTAAAATGTTGGCTAAAACGATTGGCATCGATGGTTGCTGATGTAATGATTACTTTTAAGTCAGGGCGTTTTGGTAAAAGTTGTTTTAGAAAACCCAATAAGAAATCAATGTTTAAGCTTCGTTCATGTGCTTCATCGATAATAATAGTGTCATAAGCATTTAGAAAACGGTCATTTTGTGTTTCTGCTAATAAAATACCATCAGTCATGAGTTTAATATAACTAGATGATGATGTTTGGTCTTGGAATCGGACTTTATAACCAACAACATTGCCTAAGGCTGATTTTAGTTCTTCTGCAATTCGTGTTGCTACCGAGCGAGCGGCAAGACGGCGAGGTTGGGTGTGGCCGATTAATCCAGTAACACCTCGACCAAGTTCCAGACAAATTTTAGGAAGTTGAGTGGTTTTGCCTGAGCCAGTTTCGCCACAAACAATCACAACTTGATGCTTGTTAATGGCATCTTTGATGTCTACCATTTTTTCATGGACAGGCAAAGAGTGGTCAAATTCGGGTTTAGGTAGGTTTTCTAAACGTTTTTGATAGATGTCTTCGGAGCGCTTTAATTTTTGTTCTACTTTTTCTAAGCCGCCAAATTTTTGTGGCATTCTTAATGCTTGTTGTAAGTAATGGCGATCTTTAGCGAGGACGTTTAATGTATTGTGTTTGGACATATAAATAGTTTTTTTACAGCAAAATTGTGAGTTATTTTAACAAATTAGGTATTTGTACGAAAGTATTCATGAGATGTCGTTATTGCATTAAGAAACTTCTTCATCGAGTGATTTTAGAAACTTTAGCTTTTCCGAGATTTTAATTTCTAAACCACGCTGCACGGGTTGATACCAATCGGGTTCACTTAAATTATCTGGCATGTAACTTTCTCCTGCCGCATATGCATGTGGTTCGTCATGAGCATATCGGTATGCTTGTCCATGTCCTAATTCTTGCATGAGTTTGGTAGGTGCATTGCGTAAATGCATTGGGACAGCGGAGCTAGGATGTTCTGCAATAAATGATTTGGCTTGTTTGTAGGCGATATAGCCAGCATTGCTTTTGGGTGCGCTAGCCAAATATAAAATGGCTTGTGCTAATGCTAATTCGCCTTCAGGGGAGCCTAAGCGTTCATAAGTTGTTGCTGCATCATTGGCAATTTGCATAGCGCGAGGATCGGCTAAGCCTATATCTTCCCATGCTATTCGGACGATTCTTCTGGATAGATAACGAGGATCAACGCCGCCATCTAACATTCTACATAACCAATACAATGCAGCATTTGGGTGCGAGCCACGAACAGATTTATGCAATGCTGAAATTTGGTCATAAAACTGATCACCGCCTTTATCAAAATGACGCACGGTAGTGCCTAGTATTTCTTTTAAAAAGGCTTGGTCAATGTGTGATACGTTTAAATTTTTGGCAGCATTAAATGTTTGTTCTAAAGTGTTTAATAAGCGTCTTGCATCACCGTCGGCAATGGTTGTTAAGCTAGTGTAAGCAGATTCAGCAAGCTTAAGCATTTGGTAATCAGGCTGTTGCAATGTTTTATTAATCAGCTTTTTTAAATCATTTGGTTCTAATGATTTTAATGTGTATACAGCAGCACGGCTAAGAAGGGCGGAGTTAACTTCAAAAGATGGGTTTTCAGTGGTTGCCCCAATGAATGTTAATAATCCACTTTCTACATATGGTAAAAAAGCATCTTGCTGTGATTTGTTGAATCGATGGACTTCATCAACGAATAAAATAGTTTGCCTACCTTGTTGTAAGGCTATCTGTGCTTCTTCAACTGCTTGTCGAATATCTTTTACGCCGCTAAAGACTGCTGAAAGTGGAATAAATTTGGCTTGAAAACTGTTCGCAAGAATGCGAGCAAGGGTGGTTTTTCCTACACCAGGAGGACCCCATAAAATCATAGAATGAGGTTGTTGACTTTCAATGGCGATGCGTAAAGGTTTTCCATGGCCAACCAAATGTTGTTGCCCGATAATATCATCTAAAGATTGTGGTCTTAAGTGTTCAGCTAACGGTGCTTTGGGTTGTTGGTTAAATAAATCTTGGCTCATGCTTTACTGCCCAATTCAATTGAGTCCTCAAAGCAGTCATTGTAACAAAATCGCCTTAACTTGGCTTTGTTATAGAAAAATGGCAAGAAAATAAAATTTAGCTGCACGAAAGCAGTAAGATAAGCTAGACTAATGGATAATTATTTAAATACCAAACATGATTAATACTTACTATTTGTAGAAATTGACATTATGAAATACATCAGTACTCGTGGCGAAACAGCCCACATGAATTTTACCGACGTCTTACTAATGGGTTTAGCACCAGATGGCGGGTTAATGGTGCCAGAAGAATATCCTCAAGTTGATGAACAAACATTGGCAATGTGGCGCCAATTAAGCTATCCAGAGTTAGCTTATGAAATTATGTCATTGTATATTGATGATATCCCTGCAAATGATTTAAAAGAATTAGTCAATAAAACGTACACTCAAGATGTTTTTGGCTCTAAAGAAATTACACCGGTTCGTACTTTGAGTGATGGCATTAAGGTGCAAGCTTTATCCAATGGTCCAACATTGGCATTTAAAGATATGGCTATGCAGTTTTTGGGCAATTTATTTGAATATGTTTTAAAGCGTGATAATAAACAGTTAAATATTTTAGGCGCAACCAGTGGAGATACTGGTAGTGCTGCTGAATATGCGATGCGTGGTAAAGAAAATATTAATGTATTTATGCTGTCTCCTGCAGGCAAAATGAGTGAGTTTCAACGTGCTCAAATGTATAGCTTAGCGGATAAAAATATTTTCAATATTGCTGTCGATGGTTTATTTGATGATTGCCAAGATATTGTTAAAGCAACGCAGGGTGATTTGAGTTTTAAAGAAGACCATTATATTGGTACGGTTAATTCGATTAACTGGGCTCGTATTGTTGCTCAAGTGGTTTATTATTTCCAAGGTTACTTCTTGGCGACCAATAGCAATGAAGAAAAAGTGAGTTTCTGTGTGCCGACGGGCAACTTTGGTAATGTTTTCGCTGGTCATATTGCACGGATGATGGGTTTGCCTATTCATCGTTTGATTGTTGCAACCAATGAAAATGATGTATTGGATGAGTTCTTTAAGTCAGGTTCTTATCGCCCACGCACGCCAGCTAATACATTTATTACATCTAGCCCATCTATGGATATTTCAAAAGCGTCGAATTTTGAACGTTTTGTGTTTGATTTGATGCAAAGAGATGCCCAAGAAGTTGCTGCATTATGGGCGGAAGTAAATGCAGGCGTTGGTTTTGATTTGAAATTATGGTTAGATAAAATTAACCATGGTTATGGCTTTGTTGCTGGAGCAAGTACGCATGCGGATCGGTTAAATGTGATTCGTGATGTTTATTTGGCCAAAGATGGTTTTGTTGACCCACATACGGCTGATGGCATTAAAGTTGCCCGAGAGATGCGTGAAGTAGGGGAAGTCATTGTTTGTTTGGAAACAGCATTGGCAACCAAATTTGATGCGACTGTGCATGAAGCATTGGGTTCTGACGTTGAAATCCCTCGCCCTGAAGCATTATCTGGTTTGGAAAGCAAAGAGCAGTTTGTAACGAATATGCCAAACAATGTGGATGCGGTAAAAGCATTTGTTAAAGAGCAATTAGCAAAATAAGATTGATTTGATTTTCAAAGAGGCTGCCTGAACCTTTCAGGCAGCCTCTTTTTGTTGATATCTTAGATATAGTATTATTACTCTATGAATGATGAGTTTAACCGATTGTTACAGCGTTCTTCATTGTTTATAAGATGCTTTTATTTTACAATGTCAGGTTTAGTCCTATATATGAAAAGAGATTGCCTTTAATGAAACAAAGTCACAATGGTGCAGTTAGCAGCGTTGACCTCTATCTTCGTTTGGCAGGGTATTTGAAAAGCTATTGGAAAATATTTATTATTTCCATTATTTCGATGATTATTGCTGCCGTCACAGAGCCTTTATTTGTGTCTTTGCTTAAGCCATTAATTGATGAAGGATTCGTGGAGAAGAATGCGCAAGCAATGAACTGGATTCCTTTGGGAATCATTGGCTTATTTGTTGCACGAGGTTTATTTTCTTATATTAATATTTATACAACCAGCTACCTTTCTGGGCACTTAGTTCAAAAGTTACGGGCGCAGATGTTTGCGAAAATGTTGCGATTACCTGTTTCTTATTTTGGTGAAAATCCCAGTGGGCGTGTCATGTCAAAAGTGTTGAATGACGCGAATCAAATTTCACAAGCTGGCTTTAATATTATTACGGTGACTGTTAAAGATGGCGTGACAGTTATCGGATTAATGGGATTGTTGCTTTACCATGATTGGCAATTAACCTTAATTACATTAGGCTGCTTACCGATTGTTACCCTTTGTGTGCGTTATGTTAGTAAGCGTTTGCGTCGACTTTCTCAAATCAATCAGTCTCAAATGGGACGAATGACTCAGATACTGAATGAGTCAATAGATTGTGCCAAAGTTGTTAAAGTATATGGCGGCCAAACCCGAGAAGAAGCGCATTTTACCGATGCGGCAAAATCGGTACGTGAAAATAATGTTAAGCAAGAAGCTACCTCTGCTATTAGCACAGGGGTTACACAATTAATCATTGCAACAGCATTGGCAGCTATTTTGTATTTTGCAGCACAACGAGCAAGGCAAGATGCCTTTAGTGCTGGTGCATTTATGTCATTTTTATCAGGTATGTTGATGCTATTCCAACCTGTTAAACGCATTACAAGCATGACACAATCCTTACAAAGAGGTTTGGCTGCTGCAGAAAGTGTATTTGGTTTCTTGGATGAACCAAGTGAAACAGATAATGGAACGAAAGTTTTAACCAATATTGAAGGTGATCTTCGTTTTGAAAATGTTTCTTTTCGTTACCCAGAGGCAGAAAGCTATAGCATTAATGGCTTGGATTTAACCATTAAACGAGGCTCAATGGTGGCATTAGTAGGCGCTTCTGGTTGTGGTAAAACAACTTTAGCCAACATGATTCCACGCTTTTTTGATCCTAGCAAAGGCCAAGTAACATTGGCTGGTGTAGATTTAAAAGACTACACGTTAGAAAGCTTACGTCAAAACATGGCTTTGGTTAGCCAAGATGTTGTGTTATTTAATGACACCATTGCTAGCAATATTGCTTATGGACAATTGGCAGATAAGATTACCGAAGAAGATATTATTAAAGCAGCGAAAGCCGCTAATGCTTGGCAATTTATTGAACAAATGCCAGATGGTTTGCATACGCTTATTGGTGAAAATGGCATGAAATTATCAGGTGGGCAGCGCCAACGTTTGGCAATTGCTCGCGCGTTACTTAAAAATGCACCTATTTTAATTTTAGATGAAGCAACCAGTGCATTAGATACTGAATCAGAAAGATTAGTACAGGCAGCCTTGGATAATTTAATGCAAAATCGCACGACAATCGTGATTGCTCACAGGCTAAGCACGATTGAAAATGCTGATAACATTGTGGTTATGCATGCAGGGGAAATAGTTGAAGAAGGTCGACATCATGAGTTGTTAGCCAAGCAAGGACGTTATGCTAGCTTGCATGCAATACAAATTGATGACAAACAAGAGCAGTGATTTTAAATAATCGACTACCATAGAAACAAATACGATTAATTTTAATATTTTGGGAAGTTAAACGATGGCAGCATTTAATACAGTAAAAGTTCTATCAGTGCATCATTGGACTGAAGCATATTTTAGTTTCACTTGTGAGCGTGATGATAGCTTACGCTTTGAAAATGGTCAGTTCGTTATGATCGGTCTGATGGTTGATGGCAAACCATTGATGCGAGCTTATAGTGTAGCGAGTGCTAACTGGGAAGAACATTTAGAATTCTTTAGTATTAAAGTTCAAGATGGTCCTTTGACTAGCCGTTTACAGCATTTACAACCAGGCGATGATATTTTAGTTAGTAAAAAACCAACGGGAACATTGGTTGTCAGTGACTTAAACCCTGGTAAAAATTTATATTTATTAGCGACAGGTACTGGTTTGGCACCATTTTTGAGTGTGACCAAAGATCCTGAAGTATATGAGCAATTTGACAAAGTTATTTTGGTTCACGGTGTGCGTTATAAAAAAGATTTAGCATACTACGAGCATTTCACTAAAGAATTAATGAATCATGAATTCATTGGTGATATTGTTAAAGAAAAATTGATTTACTATCCAATTGTTTCTCGTGAAGATTTCGAAAACAAAGGTCGTTTAACTAATTTAATGCGCAGCGGCCAATTATTTGAAGACATCGGTTTGCCTAAAATGAATCCAGAAGTGGATCGTGCCATGATTTGTGGTGGCCCAGCGATGTTGAAAGATACAAGTGAAATGCTTGATGAATTCGGTTTAACCGTATCACCTAAAACAGGTCAACGTGGTGATTATGTGATTGAAAGAGCATTCGTTGGTCAATAATTTAGTATTTAATCGTTAATTGTGAAATAAACAATGCTAAAAACATTAATTTGGGTTTTGTTACCCTTATTCATCGGTTTTCTGATTCATATTAGAAAACCGATACTTTTATCTTGGGTTAATCAGACTGTTAACTGGATTATTTATATCATTCTGGGTTTGATGGGTTTAGGATTGGCTCAGCTTGATAATCTTTTCACTCAGATGGGGCATATTCTAGGCTCTGCCAGTGTTATTTTTGGGTTGGTTATGGTTTGTAACCTCGGTTGCTTAATGCTCTATGATAGAAGATTAAAGCGTCAGGTGAGTACAGATACCTTGCCAAGTCAAGAAGGTGGATTGCTATCGGCATTTTCAGGCTCAATGAAGCAGGTTAGCTGTGTTGTGCTTGGCGTATTGATTGGTTTGCAATTACCTGAGCAATGGCTACCTTCATCAGATCTTAGTAGCTACGCACTGAGTATTCTCCTGTTTCTAATTGGTGTTCAATTACGAAGTAGTAATATCAGCCTACGTCATGTTTTTTTCAATAAGCACGGCATTATCACTGCCATTATTTTCGTTTTAAGCTGTTGGCTAGCAGGTATCTTAGTTGCTTTGGTATTGGATGTACCGTGGTCGCAAGGTTTAGCCATTACTTCAAGTTATGGGTGGTATTCATTATCGAGTATTGTCATGAATGATGCTTATGGACCCATTTGGGGAGCCATTGCCTTAACCAACGACTTAGCCCGTGAGATATTTGCATTAGTGATGATTCCTATTTTAATGCGTCGCTTTGCCATGGCTGCAGTTGGTAGCGGCGGGGCTACTAGTTTAGATTTCGTCTTGCCCGTGATTCAACGTTCTGGTGGTATTGAGATGGTAACGGTTGCGATTAGTTTTGGATTTATCGTTAATGTGCTGGCTCCAGTCCTAATGTTGTTTTTCGCAAATAGTACATGGTGATTTTTTCAAAATGTATTTAACCAATAGAATTATTTAAATATTTGATAAATTAATTTATATTTGCGCGAATACGAACAATTTGGCACAATAGGTAACATATTGATAATCACTTTATATATATTTGAATATTATGCCAAGTCGCCCACCACGCCATGAGAAAATCATTGCTTTAATAAAAGAACATGGTTTTATGCCAATTGAAGAGTTGGCGAAAACTTTGGATGTTACACCTCAAACTGTACGTCGTGATATTAATCAATTATGTGAAGAGAATATTCTTCGCCGATATCATGGTGGTGCAGCTTTAGGAAGTAGTGTCGAAAACGATGATTACTACTCAAGAAAAGACCGTCTGCAAAATGAAAAAACGCATATTGCAGAATTAATTGCTGATCATATTCCTGATAATTCATCATTGTTTATGGGAATCGGAACAACTGTTGAGGCAGCTGCACTGGCTTTAACGAAAAAGCATAAAGGCTTGTGTATTATTACCAATAATATTCATGTTGCTTCTATTGTTTCGGCTAGAAATGATTTTACGGTAATGATTACTTCAGGTGTCGTTCGCGCGGCGGATGGCGGTATTACTGGAGTAGCAACATTGGATTTTATTAATCAATTCAAAGTTGATTATGCTATTTTAAGCGCAGCCAGTGTTGAAACCGATGGTTCTCTTTTGGACTTTGATTATAAAGAAGTGAGCATAGCGCAAGCCATGATGGAAAATGCACGCCACCGTTATTTGGCTGTTGATCACAGTAAATTCAATAGAAATGCATTGGTGCGCATGGGACATGTGACAGATTTTAATTCACTGTTTACCGATTCAGAGCCATCAGATGCAATGCAACGCCGTTTAGAAGATGCTGGAGTGAAATGGTATTTAGCGGATAAAGAAGAATAATGAATTGTAAAAAAGCCATACTTTGATTAATCAGTATGGCTTTTTAATTAAATTATGCCAATGCTGTTAATTTAATTTCTACTTTCCATTCTGCAACCGCTAATTTTGCTTCTACACAAGCACGAGCAGGTGCTATTTCTTCGCTGCACCAAGCATCCCAAGCTTCATTCATTAAAGAATAATCATTCATATCTTTTAAATAAATAGTTGCTTCTAAAATCTTATTTTTACTAGAGCCTAGCTTTTCTAGCAAAGTATCAACTTGTTCAAGAACACTTTCAGTTTGGGCTTTTGCATCTGCTTGTGGGTTTAAAGGCACTTGACCTGCAAGAAAGATAAAACCATTCGCAATTACAGCTTCTGCTAAGCGATTGTTGGCATCATGGCGTATAATAGACATCATTTTCCTTTCAAAATAATCGCTAAATTCTATCATGAGATATCTGATTTGATTAGCAGTAAAATTAAAATGAGTAAAATTAAATACCCAGTTACCCAAGCCATTCGTTTTTTACGAAAACATAAAGTGAGTTACGAGCCTTTTGAATATGATTACGTTGAAAAGGGTGGGACATCGCAATCTGCGGCTGCTTTAGGCGTTGATGAGCACCGTGTTATTAAAACAATCATTTTGCAAAATGAAAATAAACAAGGTTTGGTTGTTTTAATGCATGGTGATAAACAAATATCAACGCGAAACTTAGCTAGGCAGCTGGGCATGAAGCACATTGAACCAGCTCAGCCTGAGCAAGCTAATAAATGGTCAGGATATTTGGTTGGTGGCACTAGTCCATTTGGATTAAAGACAAATTTACCCGTATATGCAGAAAAAACGATTTTTGATTTGCCTAAATTTTATATTAATGGTGGCAAGCGAGGTTTTTTAATAGCTGTGGGTGCTGATGCTTTAAAGGCATTAGAGGCCAAAGTCGTCGAAGTCGCGACTGAAGCCTGATTCATCATCTTGCCAACTTGAAATTGCAGCTTGAATAGCATCCATGCTAAATCCACGATAAGCCAAAAAGCGCATTTGTTTGGCTTTTTCTGGCATAGAAGCTGGCTTTGATTTGAATTTTTTATGTAGAACATTGATGGCAGCTTCTTTTTCTTCTTGGCGAGAAGGAAGGTGCTCATCTATGATGTCATCACTGATACCTTGCGTGCTAAGGTTCTGCTTGAGCCGCCGAATGCCATGTTTGTAGCTTTTACTGTGGACAAGCATTTCAGCATAACGGCTATCAGACTGCCATTCTCGAGCGGCTAAATCATCCAATAATGTTTCAATAACCGCTGAATCCTCTTCAAATGCACTCAGCTTTCTTTTCAGTTCATGGCGGCTATGTTCGCGCCTTGATAAGTATTCAATGGCGCGAGTGCGTAAAGATTTCTCAGTCATTAATAATGTCTTGTTTTAACCAACCGCCATCATGCAAGTCAGTAATAGAAGAGATAATCAAATCAGGTTTAGTTTCAGGATTTTTTCCTAGAATGACCATATTCGCATAACCGTAATTAACACCAACAGCAATAGCACCTGCTGCTTTGGCTGCTAAAATATCATTTTTTGAATCACCAATCATAATCAATTCATTTGCTTGAATGTTTAATACTTCACAAGCATGGATTAGGGGTGTAGGAAGTGGTTTTTTTTCAGGAAGCGAGTCGCCACCTAAAACCAAACTAAAATAATCCAATAAATCCAATTTTTTTAGTAATTCAATCGCAAATCTTTCTGATTTGTTGGTAATGACAACGAGTGGAAAGCTTTGTTGCTTAAGGAGTTTTAAGCCATCTATAACACCATCGTAAGGGCGAGTGTAATCAGCAATGTGTTGAAAGTAATGTTGGGCAAATGCAGTAAAGCCTTTTTGCCACAAATCAGCATCCGCTTCTTGATTCATATCCTCGGTTAGCGCACGATGTACTAAAGTGCTCATGCCATCGCCAACGTAGCTTTCAAGGGTGGTTTGAGGCAAAGCGGTTAGCCCTAAGTTTTCTCTCATTGCATTGGCTGCATTGGCTAAGTCTTGAATGGAATCAACAAGAGTGCCATCTAGATCAAAGGCTAGGGCTTGAACGCTTTTCGGTGTCATAATATTCTTTCGGTCAGATAGGGAGATTAAAGCTGGTTAAGGTTTTGATTCATGCTATCAATTACAGCTTTGTAGTCGGGTTGATTAAAGATGGCCGAACCTGCTACAAATGTATCTGCTCCTGCTGCAGCGACTTCAGCAATGTTATCAATTTTAATTCCGCCATCAACTTCAATGCGAATACGACGGCCAGTAGCCGCAAAATATTGATCTGTTATTTTTTTGACAGCACGAATTTTATCTAGCGTATGAGGAATAAAACTTTGTCCCCCAAAGCCTGGATTCACAGACATTAATAAAACCATATCTAGTTTGTCTAATACGTGTTCAATTTCATGGATTGAAGTAGCTGGATTGAGTACTAAACCAGCTTCACAACCAGCTTGTTTGATTAAGCTTAGGCTACGGTCAACATGACGAGTTGCATCTGGGTGGAAGGTAATAATATTGGCGCCTGCTTGAGCAAAAGATGTAATTAACTCATCAACAGGAGATACCATTAAATGAACATCCATAGGGACAGTTGCATAAGGTTTAATGGCAGAGCATATCATTGGGCCAAAAGTTAAATTAGGTACATAATGGTTGTCCATGACATCAAAATGGATTAATTTAGCACCTGCTTTGATAACATTTGTAACTTCTTCACCTAAGCGTGCAAAATCTGCTGACAAGATGCTCGGTGCAATGCGATAATCATTCATATGTTTCTAGGATGTTTCTAAATGGTTATAATTGGCTGTAATTTTACCGCAAATTGACTATGTAAAGGAAGCTTAGTCAATTATTGCTGTATTGTATTATTCGGAGAATCTTAATAGTTAGGTTGGTTTACAATCTTTTACTATTATTTGGTTCAGTTTCACATTTATAGCAGTATGATGCTAGTATTAAGTAATTGTTAATTAATAAAAATGATGAAAAATGCTTTTACACGTTTAAGAAATATCTCACATCGATCTGTGAGATACCTATTATTATTTTTTGTAGTGTTGAGTAGCCAAGCATGGGCAGATGGCATTGAATGTAATTTAGGGCAATTCTCATTATCAGCTGAGCAGAAAGAGCGATTAAAAGAGTTCCGCGTTCAAAATCGTCAATACATGCGGCAAGCAACAGTACAACAAAAAAATGGCGACGCTTATCAGCGCCGAGTTGCGAATTTATTATTACAAAAAGATTTTAATGATGCGCAAGCTCGACGTTTTGTGATTGAACGCCACGAGGAGCAGATAGAGCAAGATATTCGACAATTGAAAATGTACCATTTATTTTTACAAGTGCTAACGCCAGAACAGCGTTCGGTATGGCTAAAAAACTGCGTACGTATTAATTATTAATAAAAAATCGCACAAAACCAGATTGCCTTGTGCGATTTTTGAATAATGCTTAATTATTTTTAATTAGCTTCTTTGTATATTGGGTTTTTTAAGAAAACTTGCTAAGAATAAGATAGTTAGCAAAGCAATTCCCCAAATTAATCCATCATTTCCCATAACGTTCATCAGTCCAAGGCTAATGCCTGGGGCGAATAAACCACCTAATCCCCATACTAGACCGATACAAGCATTAGCAGATACCAAATCAGCTCCTTCAAAATAATCACCTACGCGTACTAATCCTAATGTATAAACTGAGCCCGCAAATGCGCCCCAGATGAATAACATTGGCCATAAAATTAATGGGCTGGTAATGACAAAAGGAATGAGCAATGTGCTAATGAGCAATCCTATCCCACATAAAACATGGACTTTGATTCTCCCAATGGTATCAGATAGCCATCCAAAGGGTATTTGCAAACATGCATCGCCAATAAACACAACGCTGACAATGAGAACTGCCATTTTGGCTGTATAGCCATATTCCATAGTATATAGCGGCATGATAGATAAAATTGCTGTATCAAAAAAGGCGAATAAAAAGATGGCCAGCATAATGGCTGGAACAGCAACCATAAAATACCATAAAGAGCGTGTTTTTTTGCCATGGCTATGGAAATTAAAATTCATGGGAGCCCACATGGTGATAAGCAATCCAAGGATATGTGCTGCAAATAAAAGCCATAAAACACGAACATCTTGAGAGCCAAATAAAGACAACAATAAAGGACCTAAGATTTGGAAAATTGTAAAAAATGTTGTGTAAATGGAAACAATTTTGCCTCTATTTTCATCTGTGGCCAAATCGTTAACACAAGCTTCGCCAAGGATGATTAATAGGCTACAGGATAGGCCGGTTAATAGCCGTAGAGCAAATAGAAGACTAAAGTTATCAATATAATGCAAAGGCAAAATAGAGGTAGTTAGTAAGATGGTGCTCCAAACGAACAAAGATTTAATGCTGAATCGTTTGGTAAGAATGTTGGCAAAAAATGCCATTAATACAATGCCCAGTGCTGGCGTTGAAGCGATGATGCTGATAATTAAATCCGAGGCACCTAAGTCTTTTAAACGGAATGTGGTGTAGGGGATGGTTAAGCCTGTATTAAGGCTGACAATGCAGATACTAATAATTAAAGTATATAAAGCAAGAGAAGGGTGATGACGTAAAGCGTTAAGTTTAGAGCTGACTTTCATAAAATATCAATAAAAACACCCGGCTAAGCAAGGCAGGGCGTTTATTATAGCCCATGTGGCATTTTATGTCTTTGTCAATTTTTCAAAAATGGCTGCATATTTAAGCAGCCATTTTGTTTTATTAGCAGTTAGAATAATTTATTTAAAGTTTTTAATGCCATTTTCTAATTCAGCTGTTGCAGCTTCAATACCATCCCAGCCTTGAATCTTAACCCATTTACCAGGTTCCAAATCTTTGTAATGCTCAAAGAAATGTTGCATTTGGTCACGCAACAATTGTGGTAAATCTTCAAGTTTTTGGATAGTTTTGTACATTGGGCATAGCTTTTCAACAGGAACCGCAACGATTTTAGCATCAACACCGCCATCATCTTCCATTCGCAACATGCCCAAAGCACGGCAACGTACTAATACGCCAGGAGGAAGAGGGAATGGAGTTACAACCAATACATCACATGGGTCGCCGTCGCCTGACAAGGTGTTTGGTACGAAGCCATAGTTTGCTGGATACATCATTGATGTGCCCATAAAGCGGTCAACAGCTAGTGCGCCTGATTCTTTATCAAATTCATATTTGATAGGAGCTGCATTTGCTGAAATTTCAATAACCACATTAAAGTCATCAGGCATGCTTTTGCCTGGTTGAATAGCATCGATATTCATCAATATATTCCTTGTTTTAAGCAGAGTCAAAAGAAAGGTTAATTGTATCACTAACCGCTTTCAGTTTTGCAAAGAATGCGTATAATTTAATGGTTATCATTTACTATGATATAAATTAATCAAAAGGACGAATTGTTATGTTTATGGATAAATTAATTAATAATGTTGATGTTGCCCTCAAAACACTTTTTGCACCAGCGACAACGATTCGTTCTTATCCGGATACTGGCATTGAAGAAGCTGATTTGACGGATGCTGAAAAAAAGCATGCTTTGGGTTTGATGCGTATTAATCATGTTGGAGAGGTTTGTGCGCAAGCTTTGTATCAAGGGCAGGCATTAACTGCCCGAGATAAAAGCAATAAAGAAGCTTTAGAGCATGCTGCTTTAGAGGAAGTTGAGCATCTGGCATGGACAGAAAAGCGAGTACATGAGCTAGGCGGAAAAACCAGTTTGTTAAATCCATTGTGGTATGGCAGTTCGTTTGTTATTGGTGTGACTGCTGGGATTTTGGGAGATAAATGGAATTTGGGTTTTCTTGAGGAAACAGAACACCAAGTTACCGCTCACCTTGAGGAGCATTTAGGTAGTTTGCCAGAGGCTGATTTAAAAAGTAGAGCGATTGTTGATCAAATGCGTATTGATGAGATGAAGCATGCAAATATGGCGCATGATTTTGGAGCTGCACCATTGCCATTGCCAGTTAAATCTGTGATGAAGCTGACATCTAAAGTCATGACGACAATTAGTTATCGTATTTAAATTGTATTTGAATTTGAGAAATGGCAGTAAGAAAGCTACTTTTATATAGTAGCTTTCTTAATTTATACATGCTCAGAAGAATTTTTACTTGAATCCATTTCTGGAATTTGATGAGGGAATGACCAAATCCAGATGCTGGTTCCAATGGATATACAAGCCATAATAATTTTTAGCAGCCATTTTTCTTCAGGTAAAGTAAAAAATACGGTGAAGAAAATAGCGCCATTCATCATAATGGTTGATAGCCATTTCATTTTAAGCGGTATAACACGACTGGTTTCCCAATTGTAAACAATGGGACCAAATCGTTTGTGTGCTAATAGCCATGCATGAAACTTTGGCGAACTTTTTGCCCAGCAATATGCAGTTAATAGAATGAATGGTGTCGTTGGTAATAAAGGTAAAAATATACCTAAGATGCCCAAAAATAATGATATTGCACCAGACAATAAAAAGAAACTGCGTTTTAGACTTAGCATTAAGCAGCTTCTGGCAGGTTATAAATTTGACGCAATAGTTGTTTGTAGTAAGCAAAAGCTTCTTGTGCACCTTTTACTGCTGCAGCACGTTCTTCTTCTGAAAAATCAATGGCATTTAATTTTTCAGAGAAATTGCGCCAGTGTTTGCCACGGCCATCTTCGTGAGCAGCTAAATGGCGAGCGCCTTTGTTTTCGTCAAAGTTAATTTTATTAACTTCTTTGAATAAGAAAGCTGCGCCTAAATTAGAACCTTCTGCGCAGTATAACCAGCCAATGGCTTCGTCGTGTGTTGGGCTTGGCAGTTCACCGATGGCGAATTTTTCAATGCCTAAATCAGCCATATCAGCTAGAACTGCTTGGTGACGTGCTGTTGCTGCTAAGCCTTCAATTGCTTGATTTAAATCTTCACGAAGATAAACATCATCAACAATTTTATGAAAAATTTCTTGTAATTGTAGGAACTTGCCATAATTTTCTGTGTTGGCAAATGGATTAACAGACATGACTAAGTTATCAACGCTATCGTGGGTTGTTGTTGTTTCTGATTTTAAGCGATGAGTTAATAAGTTAAGGTCCAATTTACTTTGTTGCATATTTATTCCTAGATTTGTTGTTTTTGGCGTGTGTTTGAAACAATTATTGGAAATAATAGTCTAGCTTGCTATACAATGCAAATAAAAATTACTATCATAACGATTAACTTTGAATGGTGGACAGAATGAGCGCTATTCAGTATTTTGGAATGATTTTTCATCAATTGACAATAAAAGCAGGTAAAGAATAATGGTATATCCCAGCCGAATGACAATTATATCAATGGCAATCTTGAGTTTGGGTGTCAGTGCTCATGCTATGGCAGATGATGCTGTGGAATTAGAAAGCATTAATGTTACTGGTTATAAAATTAAAAAAGTGGGTGAGGAAACCGTTAGCCGTCAAACGCTTGATAATGAAATGGTACATGATGTCAATGATTTGGTGCGTCATCAAACTGGCATTGGTGTAAAAGAAGGTGGGCGTTTTGGTAATCGAGGTTTTGCTATTCGTGGTCAAGACGGTAATCGAGTAGCGATTAACGTGGATGGTGTTGCACAAGCAAACTATCAAGACAGTGGTATTTTGAGTACTTACGGATTAACACCAAGTAGTCGTGCTCCGATAGAAATGGAATTTATGCGCTCTGTTGATATTCAACGTGGGGCGGATTCTTGGAGTTCAGGTAGTGGTGCAATTGGTGGTGCTGTTAGTTTGGTAACTAAAAATCCAAGAGATTTAATTGTTGATGATAAAGATTATGGTTTATATGGCAAGGCGGGGTATAGCAGTAAAAACCGCGAATGGTTAACGACTGTCGGTGGTGCATTTATTAAAGATGGTTGGGAAGGCTTGTTGTTATATTCTCATCGTGATGGTGATGAGACAAAAAATAATGGTCGTGGTGACGATATTATTGGGCCAGGACGAGGTAAGCCTGATCCGGAAGACAATAAAAAAGACAGTGTTTTAGCTAAATTTGCTTATCAGATTAATGATGAGCATAAAGTAGGCTTGGTTTCATCTTATCAAAAAGAAAAGAAGGATATTGATGAGAAGTCTTACGAAGGTCGAATGGAAGTCGCTATGCGACCAGGTGCGAAACCAACTTTGATTCAAGATGGTACACGTACAGCGAAAGATACATCAGAGCTTGAAACTTATGGTTTATTTTATGAATATACGCCAGAGGATTCTTTCTTATCTGATTTGAAATTTAATTATGACCATCAGAAGTTGGAAAATAGGGCTAAAAGTTATACGACAAACCTTATGGCGGATAGACCAGGTACTCCGGATAAGGATAAAAAAAATGGTGATGTGCGCTTTGATGATAGACGATACAAAGCGAAAATTGACCAGTTTAATTTAGAATCTAATTTTGAAACTTTCAACTTAGGTTCGACCAGTCATCGTTTGTCGGCTAAAGCGGGTTACAGTAAACAAGATATTAAAATGTATGGCGAAAGAACAGACAAAATTAATAGACCTGTACCTGTGGTGAAACCGGAAGATAACTTCTTTACGCCAGTGAAACAAAAATCTTTGTTTTTAAGCTTTGAAGATCAGTTTAAAATCACGGATGTTATTTTTGGTCATGCTGGTATTCGTTACGATAAAACAAAATATAAAGTTGATAATAACGTTAAATTAGATGGTACATCTGAAAATAATTTAACGGATAATCCCAATAAAAATCGCAATATGTCTCATTTTACATGGACAACGGGATTGGGAGCTAAATTAAATGAAACTTGGGTATTGAATTCAAAAGTGAGTACTGGCTTTAGAATGCCATCTGCTGCGGATATGTATTATCGCTTTGGTGATACTGGACGAGGATTTATCTATTTACCAAATCCTGATTTGAAAACTGAAAAAAGTACGAATTTTGAAGTATCTTTGCAAGGGCAAAGTAATATTGGCTATTTGAACGCTGGTATTTATCATTCAAGATACCGTAATTTAATTTCTGATATGCCTGTTGCGCAAATGAAAAAAGGTGGTGACCTTATTGCGAAAATGGAAAATATTGATAAAGCGCATGTGACAGGGATTGATGTTGATGGTGCTTTGTATTTAGATCAGCTAGGTTGGACTCAAGATAAATGGATTGCGACAGGTGCATTTAGTTATGCAAAAGGCTCAAGTGATTCTGGTCGTGGTTTGATGGCTCTACAACCATTTAAAGCTGTTTTGGGTTTGGGTTATGAAGCGAATGATAGCACTTGGGGTGTTATGTCTAATATGACTTATCATGGTAAGAAAAGCAGTTCCAATACGACTGTACAAAGATTAGATTTATATGATTTGGTAGATAAGCAACAATATATTTATGATCTTGATTTTCCTCATCGCCCTAATTCAGCGTTTGTATTTGATTTAACTGGTTACTATAAACCAACTAAAAATGTGACTGTGCGCGCTGGTATATTTAATGTGTTTGATAAAAAATATGCTACTTGGGATGATAGACGTGATATTAATTTCTATGGCCACGTGAATAGAGTTGATGATAAAACAGGTCAAGGTTTGGATCGATTCTCTGCACCACGTCGAAATTTTGCGGTATCTTTAGAAGCTAAATTTTAATTAGATTCTTAATAAAATCAATAGGCTCCCTGAACGGTCAAAAAATGCTTTCAGGGAGCCTATTTTATTGATTAAACGGTAATTGATTAATATTGCTATTTAATACTTATTTTTCTCATTTAATCTGATATAAAAAAGCCTGAATCTATTATCTAGATTCAGGCTTTTAAAATACGTTTACAACTAAATTTTATTGTGAACGTTGTGGTTTACTGTTGCTTGGTTGGCTACGACGACGGCCTTCACCTGATGAAGAGCGTGGTTTGCCTTTGAAACCATCAGAACTTCTGCGTTCTTTGTTAGCGCCAGCACCTTGTCCGCCACTTCCTTCTCTGCGTGAGCGACCACCACCATTACCTTCAGAGCTTGAGCCGCTGCGACGACGGCTATCACCACCAAAGCCTCTTCCAGAACCTTGACCACCTGGGCGACGGCGACCGTTGTTGCTGGCACCAGATTTTCCGCTAGGTTTACGACGAGTAGGCTCTAGACCTTCAATTGTCATTTCAGGAAGTTTACGCTCTAAGTAACGTTCAATTTTGTGGACTTTCATGTACTCTTTAACTTCAGCAAAAGTTAAAGCAAGGCCACTACGACCAGCACGACCAGTACGACCAATACGGTGTACGTAATCTTCAGCTTGTTTTGGCAAGTCATAGTTAATTACGTGAGTAATTGTTGGTACGTCAATACCACGAGCAGCAACATCAGTAGCTACTAGAATTTTAATACGACCTAAGCGTAAATCATTTAAAGTACGGTTACGCCAGTTTTGTGGCATATCGCCATGTAGACATGCAGCAGCAAAACCTTTTTGGTATAAATCATCAGCCAATTGCTCACTAAATGCTTTAGTTGCTGTGAAAATCACACATTGGTTAATGTTTGCATCGCGCAAAATATGGTCAAGCAAGCGATCTTTGTGACGGAAGTCATCAGCATATAATAGCTGCTCTTCAATTTTGCTTTCTTCTTGTACGCGTTCTACTTCAATAGAAGTTGGGTTGTTTGTTAATTGGCGAGCCAATTTACCTACAACGCCATCTAAAGTAGCAGAGAATAATAATGTTTGACGGTCTTCAGGTGTTGCTTTAACAATCGTTTCAATGTCTTCAATGAAACCCATGTCCAACATTCTGTCTGCTTCGTCAAGAATCAATGTTTCTAGGCGGCTAAAGTCGATACGACCTTGGCGCATATGATCCATTAAACGACCTGGAGTGGCAACTATAATATCGATAGGGCGGTTTAGCATACGAGTTTGGTAGCCAAATGAAGTACCACCAACCAAAGATACTGTGCGCAACCATTTCATATTTACACCATATGAAGTGGCATTTTTTTCAACTTGTTGTGCTAACTCACGAGTTGGAGTCAATACAAGAACGCGAGGGCCTTTGCCTGGTTTATCGCTACGGCTTTGAATGCGGTGCATTGAAGGCAAAAGGAAAGCTGCTGTTTTA